>CAZLEC010000347.1:0-5357 GCA_964558245.1 uncultured Burkholderiales bacterium
GGTTACGTCGTGACGGCGTCTCCCGGAGGGGCGAGCTGCTCCACAATGGGCGCGCCGTCGTGCAATATGGTCGGTCTCGCCAACGGTACGGCCTACACGTTCACCGCGCACGCGACGAACGCGGTGGGGAACAGCGTGGAGTCGTCGCCGTCGAGCGCGGTGACGCCCGCCACCGTGCCCGGTCCTCCGACCACGGTCTCGGCGATCAGCGGCAACGGCTCGGCCGTGATTTCGTTCATCGCCGCGGCGAACAATGGTGGCTCTGCAGTAACCGGCTTCACGGTGACGGCGTCCGTCGGAGGGGCGACCGGCTCTTGCGCGACGAGTCCGTGCTCGGTGACCGGTCTTGCGAACGGTACGGCGTACACGTTCACGGTGCACGCGACGAACGCGGTCGGGAACAGCGTCGAGTCTTCGGCTTCGGCCGCGGTGACACCAGCCACGGTTCCCGATCCGCCGACCAGTGTCTTGGCGACGCGGGAGAATGCATCGGCAAGTGTGAGTTGGAGTGCTCCCGCGAGCAACGGCGGTTCGGCGATCACCGGCTACCGCGTTACGGCATCGCCGGGGGGTACGGGCGCAACGTGCACGACGAGTCCGTGCGTGGTGAGTGGCCTTGCCAACGGTACGGCGTACACGTTTACGGTTCACGCGACGAATGCGCTCGGCGACAGCACCGAGTCGTCGGTGTCGGCGCCGGTGACGCCCGCCACGGTGCCCGACTCGCCCGCGAGCGTCTCGGCGACGCGCGCCAACAACTCGGCGACCGTTTCGTTCTCGGCGCCGACCAACAACGGTGGTTCGGTGATCACGGGTTTCGTGGCGACCGCGTCGCCCGGCGGTACCGTCGCGTCGTGTTCGGTCAGTCCGTGCAGCGTGACCGGTCTCACCAATGGCACCGTGTACACGTTTACCGTGCATGCGACGAACTTGGTCGGGAACAGCGCGGAGTCGTCGCCTTCGAACGCAGTGACGCCGGCCACCGTTCCGGATCCGCCGACCGGTGTGTCGGCGACTCGAGGGAGCGGTTCGGCGGCCGTCACGTTCACCGCGCCGTTGAACAGCGGCGGCTCTTCGGGCACGGGCTATGTCGTGACCTCGTTGCCCGGAGGGCAGACCTGCACCACGTCGGGTGCGACATCGTGCACCGTCACCGGCTTGACCGACGGGGCCGCGTACACGTTCACGGTCCACGCAACGAACGCGGTGGGCAGTAGCGCGGAGTCGACACCCTCCGCCGCAGTGACGCCGGCCTCGGTCCCGAACGCGCCGACCGCCGTATCCGCTTCGCGCGGCAACGGCTCGGCCGTTGTTGCGATCACTGCTCCGGCGAGCAACGGTGGCTCCGTCATCACCGGCTACACGGTGACCGCCTCGCCAGGTGGTTCGACCTGTTCGGCGACGGGAACGACGTCGTGCACGGTCACGAGCTTGACGAACGGCACGCTGTACACGTTCACGGTCCACGCGACGAATGCGGTGGGCAACAGCGTGGAATCGTCGTCGTCGAACGCGGTGACGCCGGCGACGGTGCCCGATCCGCCGTCCAATGTTTCAGTGACCCGCGGGAACGGTGCAGCAAGTGTGAGTTGGACGCCACCGGCGATCACTGGTGGTGCCGCCATTTCCGGATACGTCGTGACGGCCTCGCCTGGTGGGCACACGTGTTCCACGTCGGGCGTGGCGTCGTGTGTCGTCACCGGGTTGGCGAACGGCAGCGCGTACACGTTCAGCGTCTACGCGACGAACTCGGTGGGGAACAGCACTGCCTCGTCGGTGTCCGCGCCGGTGACGCCGGCGACCGTGCCGGATGCGCCGACCGGGGTGTCGGGGATTCGCGGGGACGGTTCGGTAAGCGTGAACTGGACGGCTCCGGTCAATGTCGGTGGTGACACCATCACCGGTTACGTCGTGACGGCGTCGCCGGGTGGCGTCACGGTCTCGTGCGCTTCTGCTCCGTGTGCGTTTACGGGCTTGGTGAACGGCACCGCGTACTCCTTCACGGTGCATGCGACGAACTCCGTCGGGAACAGCGTGGAATCGTCCGCGTCGAACACGGTGACACCCGCGACAGTGCCGGATCCGCCGACCGATCTTTCGGTGATGCGCGGGAACGGTTCCGCGCGCGTGAGTTGGATGGCTCCGGTGAATGCCGGCGGCGACGCGGTGGTCTCCTACGCGGTGACGGCTTCGCCCGGCGGCGCGTCCGTGTCGTGTGTGGCGAGTCCGTGCGTTGTCTCGGGATTGACGAACGGCAGCGCCTATACGTTCAGCGTGTACGCGACGAACTCGCTCGGGAACAGCACCGCGTCGTCAGTATCCGGCTCCGTGACGCCGGCGAGCGTTCCGGATGCGCCGTCGGCCGTGTTGGCGACTCGTGGGGACGGCTCGGTAAGTGTGAGCTGGACGGATCCGGAGAACGCCGGTGGTGACCCGATCGTCGGCTACACCGTGACCGCGTCGCCCGGTGGCATCGCGGTGGCTTGTGCTTCCAATCCCTGTGTGGTCTCCGGCTTGGCCAACGGAACCGCGTACACGTTTACCGTGCATGCGACGAACTCAGTGGGGAACAGCGCGGAATCGTCGTCGTCGACCGCGGTCGTGCCGGCCACTATTCCCGATCCTCCGACTGGCGTCTCGTTGACGCAGGGAGCCGCACCGCTGACCTTGAGCTGGACCGCGCCGACGAACACCGGCGGGAGCCGGATCACCGGCTACGTCGTCATCCCGCGGATCAACGGAGTCGCGCAGTCGTCGATCTCTTCGAACGGAACCGCGACATCGATGGCGCTTGGCGATCTGATCGATGGAACGACGTACACGTTCACGGTCGAAGCAGTCACCGCGGTCGGTACGTCGACGCCGTCTGCCGCGTCGAACGCAGGCTCGCCGGTAGCAATGCCCGCACCCGACGATGTGACAGTTCCGACGGGTGGATCGATAGCGGCGACGCCGAACGGCGCGGGCTATTGGTCGCTCGGGCCGTCCGGCGCGCTCACAAGTCACGGCAACGCCACCGACTACGGCTCGGCCAGTGGAACCGACGCGAGCAATCCGGTCGTAGCGATCGGCTCCAGCTCCACAGGCAACGGATACTGGGAAGCGACCGCCGACGGGAACGTGTATGCGTTCGGTGACGCCAAGTCATTCGGGTCGATGGACGCCGCGTCGCTCAGGCAGCCGATCGTTGCCATCGCCGGGACCCCCGATAACGGTGGCTATTGGCTGGTCGGCGCGGACGGTGGCGTCTTCGCTTTCGGTGACGCCCCGTTCTATGGCTCCCTCGGCGCGATGCACCTGAACGGGCCCATCGTCGGTATCGCCGTCACTCCAGGCGGCCGCGGTTATTGGCTGGTTGCTGCCGACGGCGGCGTGTTCACCTTCGGCGACGCGAAGTTCTACGGCTCCCAAGGCGGTCATCACCTCAATGGGCCGATGGTCGGTATCGCAAGCACCGCCGGCGGTGGCGGTTATCTGCTCGTTGCCGCCGACGGCGGCGTGTTCACCTTTGGTAACGCTCGTTTCCACGGATCGCTCGGCGCGAAAGGCACGATCCCGATCGTCGGAATCATTGCCGACAGCGATCGGCGATATCGCTTAATCGCCCGTGACGGCGGTGCACGCCCGTTCGCCGTCAAGTCGTAGCGCGTCCGGCTCGCCGATTCTGTTGAGTTCAGGCCGCCATCACCGAGCGCGGTATGTCGTTTTGCATCGCGCGTGGTGCCGTGAATGGTGCCGTGTTCTTCGGCACCGCACGGGAGTAGATGGGACTCGACGTCACGAACGTCGCTCATAACCCGAAGGTCGGAGGTTCAAATCCTCCCCCCGCCACCATCTGAAACGCTGACGCAGAGCGGGTCCCAGCGGGACTCGCTCTCCAGTTTCGAACTGATGTCTACCGGGTCGTCTACCGGCTGTGGTGTGCGCGGATCGGCGACCAGCCTGTTCGTGGCTGCTGTCCGGTAGATGCGTCTACCGGGTTGTCGCGCCGACGAGTTCGGCGAAGCGCTGCGCGGCGTCGGCGCTCATGCCCGGTAGGAGGTGTTGGTAGGTGTGCATTGTGAAGGCGGGGTGGGCGTGGCCGAGCCGTTCGGTTACGACTTTGATGGGCACGCCGGTGGCGACGAGCAGCGATGCGTGGGTGTGGCGTAGGTCGTGGAAGCGGATGCGGGGGAGTCCGGAGCGGTCGCGTGTGCGCGCGAAGAGTTGGCTGATCGACTCGGGGTTCAAGCATCGTCCAGCGGTGTTGCAGAACATCCAGTCGTCGGCTCCGTCTGGTAGTCCGTCGCGGTCGAGTCGGCGCCGCCATCGTTGCAGGAGCGCGACAGTGGCGTTGTCGAGGTCGATGCAGCGGCGACTTGTTCGTGTCTTGGCCCCGAACTCGACAGGCCGCCCGGCGAGGCACTGGATCGTCCTGCAGATCGACACTCGGTGGCCGGTGGCGTCGAAGTCGGTCCACTTGAGCCCGACGAGTTCGCCACGCCGCATTCCGGTGTGTGCGGCGAGATGCAACGCGGGATAGAGCCGCTGATCCTTCGCGCATGCGAGAAAGGTGCGTAGTTCCTCGCCGTTCCACACGCGGGCGACGGTCGTGCCGCCCATACGGCGCCGCGGAGAGTGCATTGACAGCGCAACGTTGCGGTCCACGAGCTGACGATGCACGGCGAGGTCGAGCGCGTTGCGGACCACAAGATGCGCCTCGTGCACCGTCTTCGCCGCGAGCGGCCCGCCGGCGTGTCCGCCGCGCGCGAGGAGATGCTCATACAAGTCGTCGAGGTGTTCGGACCGAAGCGATCGCAGCGGCACGTCACCGATCCGCGGCAGCACGTAGTGCGAGACGATCCACGAGTAGCGATGCGCGGTCGTCGCTCGGACATGCGCCCGCTTACGTGGCAGCCACGTCTGGGTGATGAACCCACCGAGCGAAAGCGGTGAGTGAGCCGACACCGCGTTGGCTGCGTCAATGCGATGGGCAATGCTCTCGGCATCGGTTCGGTTCGTACCTGCGGGGTGCCATCGTCGCCGTTCCCGCCCAGTGATTGGGTCGATCCCGTCGTAAGCGACGGCGTAGAAGCGATCCTTGCGTTGCACGATGTAGGTCATCCCAAGGCATCGACCATCAAGGCGCCAACCCGAAGAGTCGTGGGTAGACAGCCTGCAACTCAGGTCGGCAACGCCAACACGAGCAGCAGCTGCGCCGCCTACCCGCCGACGTCAGGCGCCGCGACTGAACGCACCAACCGCGAACGTCCCGGGACAGCCCGATTTCGTCGTTCTGGGGCGCGCCATTGCGGGGTTTCTTTCGGGTGGGTCAGAAGGCGAAGCCCATTACGCGGGTGAAGTTCTTGTGACGCGGC
>CAZLEC010000348.1:0-5355 GCA_964558245.1 uncultured Burkholderiales bacterium
GGGCCAGACGGACCACGATGCCCCGGCCCGCGAGGCGCCCAAGGTCGAACGCGTGCAGCGGCCGGCAACGTTCGAGCATGACGTAGTTGGTCACGTCGACGACATTGCTGATCGGCCGCATGCCCGCGAGCACGAGGCGCCGTTTCATCCAGTCGGGTGACTCCCCCATCGTGACGTCGGCGACCAGCGCGACGAACCGCGGGCAACGCTGCGGCACGTCCACCTCGACGGTCGCGCTCCGCAGGACCGCAACCGTGCGACCGGCGTCGGGCGCGGGCACGTCGAGCGCGAGGCGGAAGTGCGCGGCCAACTCTCTCGCGACGCCCACGATGCCCATCGCGTCGGGCCGGTTGGGAGTGATCGAAAGATCGAACACGACATCGTCGAGACCGAGCACCTCGCGCACGTCGGTGCCGAGCACGGCGGCGGACGAGAGCTCGAGGATTCCCGCGTGGTCGTCGCCGAGACCGAGCTCACGCGCCGAGCAGAGCATTCCCTCCGACACCTGGCCCCGGATCTTGCGGCGCTCGATCTTGAAGTCGCCGGGGAGGTGCGCGCCGACGCGCGCGAAGGGCACCACCATGCCGGCCTCGATGTTCGGCGCGCCGCACACCACGCGCACCGGGCCGTCGCCCGCGTCGACATCGGCGAGCCGGATGCGATCCGCGTCGGGATGCGGCATCACCTCAAGGATCCGCGCCACGACCACGCCGCCGATCTCGCGGCCGGGCTCGTCGATGCCCTCGACCTCGAGCCCGAGCTGGTTCAACGCGTCGGCGATGTCACCGACCGATGCCTCGACGGGCGTGAAGTCGCGGATCCACGAGAGCGGGGCGCGCATCAGCCGGCCTCAGAACTGGGCGGCGAAACGAACGTCGCCGTCCCAGAGGTTCTTGATGTGGTCGATGCCGTAGAGGAGCTGCACGAGCCGGTCGATGCCGAAGCCGAACGCGAAGCCGGTGTACTCCTCGGGATCGATGTTGACCGCCTTGAACACGTTGGGGTCGACCATGCCGCAGCCGCCGAGCTCCACCCAACCGGTGCCGGAGCACACCGTGCAGCCCCCTCCCGAACAGAACACGCAGGTCATCGCGAACTCGGCCGACGGCTCGGTGAACGGGAAGAACGACGGCAGGAAGCGAGCGTTGATGTCGGGCCCGAACAGCGCGTGGATGAACGCCTCGATGGTGCCGAGGAGGTCGCCGAGCGTGATGTCGTGATCGACCGCGAGCCCTTCGATCTGGTGGAACACCGGCGAGTGGCGCGCGTCGAGGGTGTCGCGCCGGAACGCGCGTCCGGGCATGACGCTGTAGATCGGCGGGCGCTGCGCCTCCATCACCCGCACCTGCACCGGCGACGTGTGGGTGCGCAGGAGCACCTCCTCGGGCCGCCCCAACTTCACGTACAACGTGTCCTGCATGGCGCGGGCCGGATGGCCGGGCGGGAAGTTGAGCGCCTCGAAGTTGTACCAGTCGCTCTCGACCTCGGGACCCTCGGCCACCTTGTAGCCGAGGCCGACGAACACGTCTTCGAGCTCGCGCCACACGCGGGTGACGGGATGCAGGTGGCCACGGCGGTACCCCCGGCCGCCGATCGTGAGATCGAGACGGTCGTGCACGAGCGACTCGGCGCGCGCGTCGGCGGAGAGTGCGGCGCGGCGATCGGCGACCTCGGCTTCGAGCGCGGCCCGCGCCGCGCCGACGGCCTTGCCCGCGACGGCGCGTTCCTCCGGGGCAACGTCCTTGATCGCCTCGCGCATCTTGTTGAGCGGCGACGACTTCCCGAGCAACTCGCGCTCGGCGTCGTCGAGGGCTTCGAGCGATCGCGACGCCGCGATCGCGGCGATCCCTGCGCTCACGTGCGCGGCGGCGCTCTCCTCGATCTCGGCCGCGGTCGTCACGCGCGCACCCGTCGTTGCCGGGCCGCCTCGAACAGCAACACGGTGCCGGCCATCGCGACGTTGAGCGACTCCGCCGACTGCATCGGGATCGTCACCCGCTCGTCGAGCGGCAACTCGGCGGTGAGACCGTGCACCTCGTGGCCGAGGACGATCGCGACCGGCACGGTGAGATCGACCGCCTCCGGCGCGCGGCCGCCCGCTGCGAGCGCGCCGACCCGTTGGATGCCGGCGTTCCCGAGCGTCTCCAGGGCCGTCACGGCGGGCACACCCTCCACGATCTGGACTGCGAAACACGCGCCGGCTGATGCCCGCACGGTCTTGGGATTGTACGCGTCGACCGATCCCGGCCCGAGGACGATTATCTCGGCGCCGGCGGCCGCGGCGCTCCGCATCAGCGTTCCCGCGTTCCCCGGGTCGGAGAGCAGCGGTGCGACGACGACCAGCGAAGCGGTCGCCAGCGCGTCGGCTCCCGCGCGACGAAGCGCCACGACCGCGAAGACTCCCTGCGCGGTGGTCGTGGCGCTGAGACGCGTCGCAACCCCTTCGGCGAGCTCGCGCACGGGCACGAAACATTCGACCGCGCGATCGGCAACGGCCCGGGCCGCGGGTGTGGCGTCGACCCCGACGACCACCTCGACGATCGGCGCCTGCTGGTCGAGCGCGGCGGCGACGACGCGTGGACCCTCGCACACGAACACGCCGTCCTGATTGCGGGCACCGCGGTCGCGCAACAGCGATCGCAGTCGCTTGACGTCGGCCTGATGGTTCCCGAGCGGCGCGCTCACGCCGGACCTCGATGCGTCTGTGAACCACACGTCGTGTGGTTCACAGACGCATCGGCGCTACGCAGCGTTCAGGGCCTCGCGGGCGGTGACGACGAGGGCGCCGAAGGTCTCGGGCTCCCGCACGGCGAGATCGGCGAGGATCTTGCGGTCGACGTCGATCTCCGCGGCCTTCAGCCCGGCGATGAAGCGCGAGTAGCTGATGTCGTGGAGCCGGCAGGCCGCGTTGATGCGGACGATCCAGAGGCGGCGGAACTCGCCCTTGCGCGCCCGCCGGTCGCGGTACGCGTACCGCAGCGAGTGCATGACCTGCTCGTTGGCCGCCTTGAAATGGCGGCTGCGCGAGCCGGTGTAGCCCCGCGCCGACTCGAGGACGGCGCGGTGGTGCTTCTTTCCGTTGACGGACCGCTTGACGCGTGCCATGTCGACCTACTTTCCGAGCAGGCGCTGGACCCGCTTGCGGTCACCGCCGGTCACCTCGGCCAAGCGGCCGAGCCGGCGCGTGCGCCGTGACGACTTCTTCTCCAACAGGTGCGCACGGTTCGGCTGACGGCGACGGATCTTGCCCGTCGCGGTCATCTTGAAGCGCTTGGCCGCGCCTCGGTGCGTCTTCATCTTGGGCATCGTGGGTCCCCGGGTTCGATCTGGGCCGGCTTGGAATTCGGACTGCGGGTGATTCAGGCGGTGGCGTCGGCGACGACGGGTTCCGCGGCAACGGTCTCCGCAACGACAGGTTCGGCCGGGGCCGGCTCGTCAACGACGGTCTCGACCGGCGCTCCGGGCTCGGCGTCACTTCCGTGACCACCCGACTTCGGCGCACCCTTCGAGGCGCCCTGCCCCTTGCCCTTCGGACGACGAGTGGGGTTGAGCACCATCGTCATGTTGCGTCCGTCGAGCTTGGGCGACGATTCGATGATCGCAAGCTCGCCGACCTGTTCGGCCACACGTTCCAGGATGCGCCGCCCGAGCTCGGGGTGAGCCATCTCGCGACCACGGAACATGATCGTGAGCTTGACCTTCGAGCCCTCTTCGAGGAATCGCTCGACGTGCTTCATCTTGGTCGTGTAGTCGTGCCCGTCGATTTTCGGGCGGAACTTCATTTCCTTGATGACGACGTTCGAAGCCTTGCGCTTCGATTCCTTGCGTCGCTGATCCTGCTCGTACTTGTACTTGCCGTGGTCCATGATCTTGCAGACCGGCGGGTCGGCAGCAGCCGCGACCTCAACGAGGTCGAGACCTTGCTCCCGGGCGATTTGCAACGCCTCGGGCAGGGCTTTCACCCCGTACTGCGTTCCGTCGGAACCGATCAGGCGGACTTGACGAGCGCGAATGCGATCGTTGATGCGGGTCTCGTCTGTGGAGATTGCGCCTCCTGTGGCACTCAGCCGCCGGCGCGAAAACGACGGCGGACGTATGAGAAGCGTCCACCGCCGCACCGGCTCCGTGCCGGATGACCTGCAACGGACCGGACTCGGAGCACCCTGGGGTCTCCGGCCGGTGGGGACGGACCGCTCCTCCCTGTTGGGCGTCTACCCAGAGGGCGGGACGGGCAATCCCACTTCCCATCGATTGTGTACGCGCGAGGATACCAGCGTGAGCAGTCTCTGGACACCGTCGGGCGAGCACCGACCCGCAGAAGAGCCCGCCGAAGGCCCCGGCCCGGGGGGCGGCCCGCCGCCGGGAGCGGCCGGCGAGCGCGAACCCACCCCCGAGGAGGTCGAGGCGCTGCGTGAGGTGCACGCCCGGCTGGTGGCCACCCCGGTGGTCGACGTCGTGGCCAACCACGCGCTCGGCATCTGGCAGCTGGCGCTCGTGCACCTCGGGGTGATCACCCCGCCCGACGACCAGGGCCGCCCGCCGGCGCCCGACCTCGCGTCGGCCGGATTCGCGATCGACGCCATGGCCGCCCTCGTCGACGGTCTGGGCGAACGCCTGGGCGACCACGAGGCGGTCCTGCGCGACGCGCTCACCCAGGCGCAGATGCTGTTCGTCGAGATCTCCGAGCCCAACCCGGAACCCGGCCGCCCCGAATCGGGCTCGTGACGCCGGCGCCGTTCGAGCCGGTCGTGTTGACCGGCCGGTACGTCCGCCTCGAGCCGGTCGCACCCGAGCACGTGCCCGCGCTCGCCGCCGCGGCGGCCGAGGATCGCACGTCGTACGGATGGACGCCGGTGCCCTACGGCGAGACGGAGTTCGGCGCGAACGTCGACCTCGTGCTGGAGGAGCGCGCGAAGGGGCGGCGGCTCGCGTTCGCGACGATCGCGCTCCAAGCCGGCACGGCAGGCCGGGTCGTGGGCTCCACGTCGTTCCTGGACCCGCAGCGATGGCCGGGCGGAGGCGGTCACCTCGACAGCATCGAGATCGGCGCGACGTGGCTCGCGGCCTCGGCCCAGCGAACGCCCGTCAACACGGAGGCCAAGCTGCTCATGCTCGTGCACGGATTCGACGTACTCGGCGTGCAGCGGGTCGTGCTCAACACCGACGCCCGCAACGAGCGGTCGCGCGCCGCGATCGCGCGCATCGGCGCGACGTTCGAAGGCGTGCTGCACGGGTTTCGCTACGGCGTGGAGGGCACGCCGCGCGACACCGCGACGTTTGCGATCACCGCGCGCGCTTGGCCCGCGGTGCGCGGCCGGCTGGAAGCGCGCCTCACACCTTCGTGATCGCGGCCGC
>CAZLEC010000349.1:0-5342 GCA_964558245.1 uncultured Burkholderiales bacterium
GGTGGCAGCAACAACTGCGACCCGGGCTGCAACGCCAACAACGGTGGCAAGGGTGGCAAGGGTGGCCTGAGCATCATCGGCAACGGTGGCAACGGTGGCAAGGGAAGCATGTGCAACGCTGAGTAACCGTCCCTCGGTTTCTCGGCGCGACCGCTGACGCGGTCACCAAGCGCGTGGGCGCCCTCCGCGAAGGGGTGCTGTGGTCGGCGAACCGCAGCGACCTCGACGGGGAGGGCGCCTTCGCGCGTCTGCCGGCGCGCGAAGCGTCATCCCCGGCGGCGAAAGCCGCACGGCCGATCGACGGGCGTGGTCGCCGACGCGCTACGAGAAGCGAGCGCGGGCGAGCGGAGGCACGTCGGCGGGTGCGGCCTTGCGCAAGACCCTGCAGAGCTCGTGGAGATCGGCCAGGCTCAGTGCGGCGATCGGGGCCGGAGCGTCGTAGATCATGGCCTCGACCTGGGCCCGGACCTCGACGCCCTTAGGTGTGAGGGCGACAGTCCGGACTCGTCGGTCGGTCGGGTGGGGTCGCCGCTCGGCGAGTCCGTTCTCCTCGAGGCGGTCGACCAGCCACGTCACGTTGGATGCGTCGCAGCCCCAGCCGCCCGCGAGCGCGCTCATCGACTGTGGCTCGTCGGGGTCGAGGGTGAGGAGCGCGTGGAGAGCGCCGGGGTTGAGTTTGAACGACGCGGCGATCTGGGGAAATTGCTGCTTACGGGCCATCATCACGGCCGTGATCAGCCGCCAGGCCTCGGTTGCGGAGTCGGCATCGTCCGGCTTGGCCCCGCTCGCGCGTTCCGTTGTCACGTCACGAGGATACGACGAGCCGGTGAATACTTCAAGTTTCTCGATTATTGAATCGTTTGGATACTTGACATGATTCAAGGAAATGTGCGAAGCTGCGAAGCCATGGAACACGCGATCAGAGTTTCAGGTCTCCAGAAGCGGTTCGGATCCGTCGTGGCCCTCGACGGCGTCGACTTCTCGGTGCCGACCGGGACCGTGCTCGGGCTGCTCGGTCCGAACGGTGCCGGCAAGACCACGGCGGTGCGCATCCTCACCACGATCCTTGGTCACGACGGGGGACAGGCCGAGGTGCTCGGCCTCGACGTTTCCCGCGAGCCGCAGGCCGTGCGCTAGCGCATCGGCCTCGCGGGCCAATACGCCGCGGTCGACGAGAACCTCACCGGTCACGAGAACCTCAAGTTGGTCGGGCTCCTCTCGCACCTGGCGCCGAAGTCCATTCCGGCCCGGGCCGACGAGTTGCTCGAACGCTTCGATCTCGTCGACGCGGCCGACCGGCCCGCCCGCACCTACAGCGGCGGTATGCGTCGCCGTCTCGACCTCGCGGCCGCGCTCGTGCACCGGCCGCCGGTGCTCTTCCTCGACGAGCCCACCACCGGCCTCGATCCGCAGGGTCGCACCGGGTTGTGGCGCGTCATCGAAGAGCTCGTCGCCGACGGCACCACGCTGCTCCTCACGACGCAGTACTTGGAGGAGGCCGACCGTCTCGCCGACAACATCGTGGTGATCGACCACGGGCACGTGATCGCCGAAGGCACGTCGACCCAACTGAAGGCGAGGCTGGGTGCGACCATCGTCGAGATCGAGTTGGCCGACGCCGCCTGCGCCGAACGGGCGCGGGCCGTGCTGTCTCCGCTCGGGATCGTCGAGGTGCAGCCCGACGGCCATTCGGTCGAGTTGAAGGCCAACGACGGTGCGCGCGTCGCGATCGACGTCGTGCGCGCGCTCGATCACGAGCAGCTCGAACCGGTCGCGCTCGCCCTGCGTGAACCCACCCTCGACGACGTGTTCCTGGAGCTCACCGGCCACGGGGCCGAGGAACCCGCAACCGAGGACGCGACGGCCGACGGCCGCCGGCGTCGGACCCGAGGTGCCGCATGACATCCACCGCCCTCGCCCCCACACTTTCGGTCGACCGGCCGCAGCGCAGCGCGCTCGGATGGGCCGTCGCCGACACGAGGACGATCGCGTGGCGCAACCTCGTGACGTTGCGGCGTTTGCCGCAGCTCCTGGTGTTCGCGACCGTGCAGCCGGTCATCTTCGTGTTGATGTTCCGCTACGTGTTCGGCGGCGCGATCCACATCACGAACTTTCCCTACGTCGACTACCTCATGCCGGGAGTGTTCGCCCAGACCGTCGCGTTCGGCGCGATCCAAACCGGGATCGGACTCGCCGAAGACCTCCACAAGGGTTTGATCGAACGGTTCCGTTCCCTGCCCATGGCGCGCTCCGCGGTGCTCGCCGGCCGGACCCTGGCCGATCTCGTCCGCAACGTCTTCGTCGTGATGCTGATGCTCGCGATCGGCTATCTCGTAGGGTTCCGCATCCACACCAACCTGTTGGGGCTGATCGCCGGCATGGCTGTGATGCTGCTCTTCGGCTTCTCGCTCACCTGGATCTTCGCGATCATCGGGCTGTCGACGAGCAACGCCGAAACCGCGCAGGCCGCGTCGTTCCCGATCCTCGCGCCGCTCGTGTTCGCTTCCTCGGCGTTCGTGCCCGTGAGCTCGATGCCGGGCTGGCTCCAGGCCTTCGCGAAGAACCAGCCGGTGTCGATCGCAATCGACGCAGTGCGCTCACTGGTGCTCGGCGGTCAGTTCGCCAACACCGGCAAGGTGCTCCTCTCACTCGCGTGGAGCTTCGGCATCATCGCCGTGTTCGCACCCCTCGCCGTGCGCCGCTACCGAAGAGCTGCGTAACCACCGCGCCGGTGCCGCGGCCGCTCAGCTGAGGGTGATCACGTAGTTGCCGAGGGCGTCGAGCTCGGCAACGGTGTTCGGCGGGAGCACGATCACGGTGAACGGCTCCTCGATCAACGCCGGTCCGGCAATCCGTGCACCGGCGCCGAGTTGGGCACCTTCGTACACCGGCGTGTCGATCCAGCCCTCACCCCAGTAGGCGCGCCGGCTCGCTTTCGTCGCCTTCGACGCGTCGCTCGTTGCCCCCGACTCGGCGAAGTGGTCGGGCTTGGGAGTGAACCCGCGCGCGGTGACCCGCACGCCGCGCACGACCGGCTGTTGTGAACGGAAGCAGAACCCCCGTTCGGCCTCGTGCTGGTCGTGGAATCGCTCGGCCAGATCGAGCAGGCCCGGCTCGTCGAGCGCGGTGCCTTCCGGCACCGGCACGCTCATGTCGAAGTTCTGGCCCGGGTAACACATCTGGACGTAGAGGGTGGTCACCGTCTCGGCCGCGTCGAGACCCGCCGGTTCGAGCTCCTTGGTGACTTCGCCGTCGAGCTCGCCCATCAGCGCCCGCACGCGTCCGAGGTCGACCTGCGACAGCGGGGTGACGTACGAGCGCACGAGGTCGACCACGTAATCGGCGACCAGCACACCGAGCGCGGAGAACGCGGGCGCGGCCTTGGGCACGTAGATCCGCTTCACGCCGAGCTCGCGTGCGATCGCACACGCGTGCACCGCACCGTTGCCGCCGTACGCGATCAGCGCGAGGTCGCGTGCATCGGCGCCATGACTGGCCAGGACCTTGCGCGACGCGTTGGCCATGTTGGCGTTGACGATGCGTTCGATACCCCACGCGGCTTCCACGACGTCGACACCGAGGGGCTCGGCGACATGGTTGAGGATCGCGTTCTCGGCGCCGCCCACGTCGAGCTGCATCCGGCCGCCGGCGAAACCTTCGGCGGGCAGGTAGCCGAGCACTGCGTCGGCATCGGTGACGGTCGGCACGAGACCGCCCCGCCCGTAACAGACGGGGCCGGGAGTGGAGCCGGCCGATTCCGGGCCCACGAGCAGCGCCCCCTGGCGGACCCGGGCGATCGATCCACCGCCCGCGCCGACGCTCTGCACGTCGACCATGGGCAGGCCGATGTAGTAGCGGTACCGCCAGTTCCAGTCGGTCTTGATCTGCGGCTGGCCGTGGCGCACGAGGCAGATGTCGAAGCTGGTGCCGCCCATGTCGACCGCGAGGAAGTCACCCGCGTTCGCCCGGTTCGCGGCGAGCGTCGCGCCCATCACTCCGCCCGTGGGCCCCGACGCGAGCAGGGTGACCGCACGGCGCGCGACGTAGTCGGGCGGCATCACGCCGCCGGTCGACTGCATGATCAGCAGCGGACCGCCGTAGCCGGCGCGGCGGAGCTCGTCTTGGAGGTGCGAGGTGTAGTGCGCGATGCGGGGTGCGACGTACGCGTTCACGAGGGTCGTCGACACGCGCTCGAACTCGGGCCCGCGGGGCATCACCTCGTGCGACAGTGAGACGTGCTCGACGTCGGGGAACTCCTCGAGGATGATCTCGCGCGTCCGGCGCTCGTGGTCGGGATTCACGAACGAGAACAGGTACATCACGGCAATCGAGGTGACGCCGAGCTGCTTGAGTCGTTGCACACCGCGGCGCACGGCCTGCTCGTCGAGGGCGTGCACGACGTTGCCCGTGTGATCCATGCGCTCGCGGATCGGGATGCGCGCGCGCCGGCGGGCGATCGGAATCGGACCCGCGGCGTTCGGGTCCCAGATCTGCTCCTTGTGACAGCGCCGCAACTCGATCTCGTCGCGGTGGCCCTCGGTCACGAGCAAACCGGTGGCCGCACCGTTCATCTCGATCATGGTGTTGTCGGCGGTGGTCGTGCCGTGCACGAGGATCTCGAGCTGCGAGCACAGCTCCGAGAGCGACAGGCCGAACCGCTCCGCGAGCTGCCCGAGCCCGGTCATCACGCCGATCGACTGGTCGTCGAGTGTGCTCGGCGTCTTGTCGAGCACGATCTCGCCCGCGGGTGTGACACAGATGAGGTCGGTGAACGTGCCCCCGACGTCGACTCCGACCCGGTAACCCATTACGCCGAGTATCCGGTCATGGCTGCGTGCGCAGCTCGCGGCGTAGCGTCTCGGTGGCGGGCTCGTCGACCGCGAGCGTGAGATCGTCGAGCGAACCGGTCAGCACCACGCCGTAGTCGCGGCGGGCGCCCTCGACGGAGACGTACTCGTCGATCACGTCGTCGAGCACGGCCTGCGGGTCGCGGTCGAAGGGGTCGCCCCATCCGCCGCCACCGCCGTAGTTGAACATGATCCGCTCGCCGGCCTTCATCGGGATCCAGTCGGCGGTGTGCCCGACGCGATACGGATCGTCGCTGCCGTAGCGGAGGATCATCTCGTTGGGTGCGCCGTTCCGGCCGCCGCAGATGCCGGGCATCGGGTACTTCATGCCGACGACGTACGTGTAGACCTTCGAGTCGACGCAGACTTCCTTCTCGTAGTGGCTGCCGCAGATGCCGCGCCACTGACCGGCTCCACCGGAATCGGTGCGGTAGTCGCGACTCCACTGGATGTGCGGGTAGAGCGACTCGTTGATCTCGGCGGTCGCCTTCCAGA
>CAZLEC010000350.1:0-5329 GCA_964558245.1 uncultured Burkholderiales bacterium
AGTTGCTCGCCGGCCAGCGTCGCGTTGGCGATGTTGAGCGTGAACTTCGAAGCGTTCAGGATCTTGATCGCGAGCTTGCGGCCGATCTTCATGATGCCGTAGTCCACGGCAGTGTCGACCGCAGGTCGGCCGTTGCACGCCCAGTAACGCAGCGCGTCGGGCCCGTACTCCTCGACGAGCGGCATCGGCGTGACGACGTTGCCCTTCGACTTCGACATCTTCTTGCGGTCGGGGTCGAGCACCCAACCGTTGATCGTCGTGTCCGACCACGGGAGCACGCCGTGCTCGAACCGAGCGCGCACCACGGTGTCGAACAGCCACGTGCGGATGATCTCCGGACCCTGCGGCCGCAGGTTCATCGGGAACGTCCGGGCGAAGAGATCGGGGTCGTCGACCCACCCAGTTACGACTTGCGGGGTGAGCGACGACGTGGCCCACGTGTCCATCACGTCGGGATCCTCGACGAAGCCGCCGGGTTTGCCGCGTTGGTCGGCGCCGAAGCCGGGCGGGACGTCGGAGGACGGGTCGACCGGCAGCGCGCTCTCGTCGGGAACGATCGGATCGTCGTACACGACGTCGCCATCGGCATCGACGCGGTACCAAACCGGGAACGGAACGCCGAAATACCGCTGCCGGCTGACTAGCCAGTCGGAGTTGAGGCCCTCGATCCACGTGTCGTAGCGAGCGCGCATGTGCGCGGGGTGCCATCGCAGCTCGCGCCCGAGCCGGAGCAACTCCTCGCGCAGCTCTGCGTCGCGGCCGCCGTTGCGGAAGTACCACTGCCGCGACGTGACGATCTCGAGCGGCCGGTCGCCGCGCTCGTAGAACTTGACCGGGTGCGTGATCGGGCGCGGCTCACCTTCGAGCTCACCGGACGCTCGCAGCTGCTCGACCACGATCTTCTGCGCCTGCTTCACGTTCTTGCCCGCGATCTCGGCGTACGTGCTCGCGCCGCCGTCGACGACCACCTCGGGCGGCTCGGGACGGATCCGACCGTCGAGGCCGAGGATCGCGCGCGTCGGGAGCTGCAGCTCGCGCCACCACACCACGTCGGTGACGTCACCGAACGTGCAGATCATCGCGACTCCCGTCCCCTTCTCGGGATCGGCGAGGCGGTGCGCGACCACCGGCACCGACACTCCGTAGAGCGGTGTCGAGACCTCCGTTCCGAACAGCGACTGGTACCGCTCGTCTTCGGGGTGGGCAACCACCGCGACGCACGCCGCGAGGAGCTCGGGACGCGTCGTGTCGATCAGCAGGTCGCCGGCGCCGTCGTGACGATGGAAACGCAACGCGTGATACGCGCCCTCGAGCTCGCGGTCCTCGAGCTCGGCCTGCGCGACCGCGGTACGGAGATCGACGTCCCAGAGGGTGGGCGCGTCGGCCTGGTACGCCTCACCACGCGCGAGGTTGCGCAGGAACGCGCGCTGGCTCGTTCGCCGGGCCGACGTGCCGATCGTCGTGTAGGTCAGTGTCCAGTCGACCGACAGACCCAGGCCCCGCCAGAGGTCCTCGAACGCCTGCTCGTCCTGCGCGACCAGACGCGCACAGAGCTCGAGGAAGTTCGGCCGCGAGATCGCGATCGGATCCTTCCCGGGCTTCTCCGGCGGCTCGAACGACGGGTCGTGCGGGAGATGCGGATCGCACCGAACGCCGTAGAAGTTCTGGACGCGCCGTTCGGTGGCGAGACCGTTGTCGTCCCAACCCATCGGATAGAAGACCTCGCGGCCGCGCATGCGCTCGTAACGCGCGATTGCGTCCGTCTGCACGTATCCGAACGCGGAACCCATGTGCAGCGACCCGCTGACGGTCGGCGGCGGGGTGTCTATCGAGAAAACTTCATCTCGTTCGCGAGATCGGTCGAAACGGTACGTACCGTCCGTCTCCCATCGCTGCGCCCATCGCTCTCCGATGCCGTCGAGGCTCGGACGATCGGGCACGCGCGAAACGCCACCGGTGTCGACGGGAGCCTGTTCAGGTGCGGATTCACGCGTGTCACCGGTCGTCATCGAGTGCGAGTCTAGGAGGGGCGCTTCGGGCTCCTGCCGGAAGGCGCGACGCACTTTGATGCTTTCGCGCCGAGTATCACGAGGTCGACCACTTTCGACGGTTCTTGCGCACTTCCTGCACCGCGCAATGGTTGGCATTACGGCGCGAGGGATGGCAGGGTGCAGGGCGGTGAGTGGGGCCCCGACCATCTTTCGTACTCGAAACGCGCCGCGTCGCTCGTTCGCAGTGTTCATTGCGATCGTGTGCCTCGTCGGAGCGGGCACCGTCGGCGCGACGTCGAACGACAGCTACGTCGGATCGCTCGGTGGATCGGGGTCGAGTCATCCGGTCGTCGGCATCGCCGCGACGACATCGGGCAAGGGCTACTGGCTCGCCGCGTCCGACGGCGGCGTGTTCACCTTCGGCGACGCGAAGTTCTACGGCTCCACCGGCGGACGCGCGCTCGGCGCGCCGATCGTCGGCATCGCCCCGACGCCTTCCGGCAACGGCTACTGGCTCGTAGCGTCCGACGGCGGCGTCTTCACCTTCGGCCGGGCCCGGTTCTTCGGCTCCACGGGCGGACGCGCGCTCGCCGCGCCGATCGTCGGCATCGCGCCGACGCCTTCCGGCAACGGCTACTGGCTCGCGGCGTCCGACGGCGGCGTCTTCACCTTCGGCGACGCGAAGTTCTACGGCTCCACCGGCGGACGCGCGCTCGCCGCACGCATCGTCGGCATCGCGCCGACGCCTTCCGGTAATGGCTACTGGCTCGCGGCCTCCGACGGGAGCGTGCTCGGGTTCGGCGACGCGCAGTCGCACGGCTCCACCGGCGCACGCGAGCTCGGCGCGCCCGTGGTCGGTATCGCGCCGACGCGCACGGCCTACGGCTACTGGTTGGTCGAAGCCGACGGAGCCACGGTCGCGTTCGGGACCGCTCGCGCGTTCCGAACGGAGTTCCCGTCGCTGGGCACACCGACCGTCCCCGCCGACGCCGACGGGGCAAACGCGATCGCGGCATCGCCCGTCGGCGGCTACTTCGTTGCATCGCGCCGAGGTGCGATCGGAATCTCGACAATTGCGCCCACGCCCACGCCCACGCCCACGCCTGCGCCGGTGGCCGCGCCCGCACCCGCGGCGCTGCGGACCCCAGCCGAGTCGGCGCCCCACACGGCACCGCTCATCGCGCTGCAACTCCTCCTCCGGATGAACGCGGAGCGCGAGGCCCGCAACCTGGCGCCCCTCGGATGGGACTCGCTCCTCGCGACGCGCGCCCGCGACTGGGCGCACACCCTGCTCGCGACCGACGCGTTCCACCACCAGAACCTCCAGACGATCGCCAACGCGGCCAGAGGGCGCTTCGAGGAGCTCGGGGAGAACATCTTCGCCGGCGGCGGCTCGGCGGCCGACGCCGGAGCCGCGCACGTGGGTTTCATGCGTTCTGCCGATCACCGGGCCAACATGCTCTTGCCGCAGGGCCAGCTCGTGGGCATCGGAGCCGCGTGCCTGCGCGGCAAGCTGGTGGTGGTCGAGGACTTTGCGATCAGGATGGGCGCGCCGATGCCGCCGGCCGGTCAGCCCGTCCCGCCGATGTACCCCATCGTCGCCCCCAAGACCAACGGCGCCAGCTGCTAACGCCTTCATCTCATGAAGCATCTGAGCATCCAGGAGAAGCTCAACTACTTCATCTGATGAAGCGTTCGGGCCGCCCTGGAGACGCGAACCGCTTCATCTGATGGTGCGGTGCGCGACGGGTACTGTCGCCGGCTCTGACGGCTGCACTGGTCTGCTCCCACATCTCGCTCGACATCGACGGCTCGCGCATCCTCGACGACGTCACGTGGGAGGTCGGCGCCGGTGAGCGTTGGGTGATTCTCGGGCCGAACGGGGCGGGCAAGACCACGCTGCTGCGGATCGCCGCGCTGTATCAGCACCCGACGAGTGGCACCGTCGACGTGCTCGGACAGCGGCTCGGCCGCTGCGACGTGCGGACGTTGCGCGAGCGCATCGCGTTCTCGTCACCGGCGCTCGCCGCCCGCCTCGAGCCGAGCATGACCGCGGCCGAGGTCGTGATGACCGCCCGCTACGCGGCGCTCGCTCCGTGGTGGCACCAGTACACCGACGCGGACCGCGAACGGGCGATATCGCTCCTCGAGCGGTTCCGGTGCGGCCGCCTCGCCGAGCACAGGCTCCCGACCTTGTCGGCCGGCGAGCGCCAGCGGGTGCTGCTCGCGCGGACCCTCATGAACGACCCCGGCATCGTCCTCTTCGACGAGCCCACCGCGGGCCTCGACGTCGGCGGACGCGAGGAGCTGGTCGCCGATCTCACCGACTGGGCCCTGGACCCCGCCCGTCCGCCCCTGGTGCTGGTCACCCACCACCTCGAGGAGATCCCTCCCGGCTTCACCCACGCCCTCGTCATGGCCAACGCCAAAGTCGCCGCCTCCGGTGACCTGGAGGCAACAGTGACGAGCGAAGTCCTGTCGGAGGCCTTCTCCCTCCCCCTACGCGTAGAAGCGAGTGGGGGAAGATTCACGGCGCGCCTGGCTTAGCGCGAGCAACGGCGGTCGAGATCGGCCGAGAGGGCGACTCTGTCGGCGCAGCTCCGACGAGCCACGCGGAGAGCCGGCGCCGACAGTCGGAGCCCGACGGCCGAGCTCGACCGCACCACGAGCGACTAAGCGGAGCGGCGAGCCTCTTCCTCAGTCACGAGCGTCGGAGCCACCTTCGACAACACCACTTCGCGGTCGACGATGCACTTCACGATGTCGGAACGCGACGGCAGGTCGTACATGACTTCGAGGAGCGACTCCTCGAGGATCGCTCGCAGACCGCGTGCACCGGTTGCTCGCTTCAGCGCTTCGTCGGCGATGGCGTCGAGCGCGTCGTCGGAGAACACGAGGTCGACGTCGTCGAAGTGGAAGAACTTCTGGTACTGCTTCACCAGCGCGTTCTTGGGCTCGACGAGGATGCGCATGAGCGCTTCCTTGTCGAGGTTGTGCACCACGCCGACCACGGGCAGGCGGCCGACGAATTCGGGGATGAGCCCGAACTTGAGGAGATCCTCGGGCAGCACGTCGGCGAGGAGACGGCCGAGCTCCTGATGGTCGTCGCCGCGGCGAACGTCGGCACCGAAGCCGATGCCGCGCTTGCCGACCCGGGATTCGATCATCTTGTCGAGGCCGGCGAACGCGCCCCCGCAGATGAACAGGATGTTGGTGGTGTCGATCTGGATGAATTCCTGGTGCGGGTGCTTGCGGCCGCCCTGCGGCGGCACCGACGCGGTCGTGCCCTCGAGGATCTTCAGCAGCGCCTGCTGCACGCCTTCGCCGGAGACGTCACG
>CAZLEC010000351.1:0-5328 GCA_964558245.1 uncultured Burkholderiales bacterium
GAGGTCCGTGGTCTCGATGGCCAGGTCGGTCATGCGATCGCCTCCGCGCCACCCTAGTGCAGCATCTCGCGCAACATCGCCTCGATCGATCGGTCGTCGAGGCCGGCCGTGCGCGCCCGCTCGATCCACCGGGCGAGGCTGCGGGAGAGCGCGGCGTGGGCTCCGGGCGGCGGGCCGGGAGGCGTTCGGAGCACGAACGTTCCCGCGCCGGGTCGTCCCTGCACGAGCCCCTCGCGTTCCAACTCCCGGTAGCCCTTGAACACCGTGTTCGGGTTGATCGCCAGCCGGGTCACGACCTCCTTTACTGTCGGCAACTGGTCACCCGGCACCAGCACACCGGCCACCAGCGCCTGCCGGACCTGCTGGGCGATCTGCAGGTACGGCGGCACGCCCGACTTCGAATCGAGCCGCAACGTGATCACGAAACCCTCGAATCACTAATCATCTAGTTAATTGATCAGATCGCGCTCCTGGTGTCAACCCTGCCGCGACCGCCGCCTAGGCTCCCGACCGACAACTTGCGCCGGCGGGGAGTCGATACGACATGGCGACCCAGGCGAGGCGCGTCGAGCTGCTGAAGCGGGCGTGGCGTAATCGCGGCTTGAGACGCCTGTGCCTCGCGACGTTCGGCTTTCGCGTGGCCGAGCTGGGCGTGTGGATCGCGCTCACCGCGTACGCGTACACCGCCGGCGGCGTCCGGGAAGCGTCCGCGGTAATGGTGCTCGAGCTCGTGCCGGCCACCGCGTTCGCGCTCGCGGTCGGGGGTCTGATCCGGCGGCACGGCGCCCGTCAGGTACTGCGATGGGGTTTGGCGGGCCAGAGCGTGAGCATGGCTGCGGCCGCCGTGTTCCTGCATCAAGGCGCGAACGCACTCGGCTTTGCCGCCGCGGTGATCGCGGCCACCGCGGTCACCACAACCCGGCCCGCGCACTCGGTGCTCACCCCGGGGATGGTCGAAGGGCCCGACGATCTCACCGCGGCCAACGTGTTCTCCGGGGGTTTGGTCGCCGCCGGCAGCCTCGCCGGACCGGCCGGCGCCGGCGTCATCATGACTGCTGCCGGAAGCTGGGCGGTGTTCGCGGTCATGGCCGCCATCGTCGCGGGGTCGGCCGCCGCGGTGTGGGGGTTGCCCGCGACGACCCAGGCTGCCGACGACGATCCCGAGTCACTGATCGCCGGCCTCCGCGCGATCGCGCGCGAACCCGGCCCGCGCGTCATGGTGCTCGCCGTCGGCGTGTACTACGTCGTGGTCGGCGCCGTCGACGTGCTGGCAGTCGTCATCGCGGTGGAGCTCCTGCACAAGTCCGAGGCGTTCGGCGGCTACGTCGCGGCCACGGTCGGTGTCGGTTGCGTGCTCGCGGGCGGGATCGCGCTCGCGGTCATCGGCCGCCGCTGGATCTCGCCTTGGATACTGCTCTCTGCACTCGCGATCGGCGCGGGGCTCGTCGGGGTCTCGCTGGTCGGCTCCCACCTGGTCGCGTCTTTGCTCGTGCTCGCCGCGTTCGGTATCGCCGAAGCAACGTACGAGCTGACCGCACTGCTGCTCCTGCAGCGCGTATCCCGCCTCGACCTGCTCGGTCACATCTTCGCCCTGGTGGAGGCCTTGCAGATGGCGATGCTGGCGGTGGGCGCGGCCGCCGTGCCGTTGGCGGTGCAACTGTTCGGCTCCCACTGGGCGCCCGGGGCGATCGGCGCGCTCTTCGTCGTGTTGGTCGGCACGCTGGGCACGAGGATCGTGCTCATCGTCCGCCACGCGCGTGTTCCCGTGACCGAGATGGCGACGCTCCGCGCAACCCCGCTGTTCGCCGCGCTCCCGGGGCCCGCGCTCGAAACCGTCGCCCGGGAGGCACGCCGGATCGCAGCGCCGGCCGGCACCGTCGTGGTGCGTCAGGGCGAGCCGGGCGCAGAGTTCTTCGTGGTTGTCAGCGGCACCTTGATCGTCTCGGTCGACGGCAACGACGTGAGCGAGCTCGAGCGGGGCGACGGGTTCGGCGAGATCGCGCTCATTCGCAACGTTGCTCGCGCGGCGACGGTTCGCGCGAGCACCGACGCCGTGCTCCTCACGGTGGGCCACGAGCCATTCCTCGCCGCCGTCACCGGGCACGTCGCCACGAACGATCGCGCGTCGTCGATCGCCGCGGCGCACCTCGATCGTCGATGACGACCACCCGCCCGCCTCGGGCCGAACCTACGATCGGGCCGTGACTATCCCCGTCGAGCTGACCGATCTCCCGTCGCACATCGCGCGACTCGGCGCGCACGCGTTGCTCGTCACCAACTCGACCGACGGGCCACCGCACGTCGCGTCGGTGATCGTGACCGTCGACCGCGATGATCTCGTGATGGGTGCCGGCCGGCGCTCGCGCGCCAACGCCGTCGCGAGTCCGGCCGTCACGCTCGTGTGGCCCGAGGTCGACGGCGAGCACTGCCTGATCGTCGACGGCACCGCGGGAGGCGGGTCGGCGGAGCCATTCCGCGTGCGTCCGGCGTCGGCGATCCTGCACCGGCTCGCGACCGAGCCCGGCTGAGACCCGAACCCGAAGAAGGCCTTGGCCTCACACGAACCGATACTGGACTATCTATATCGAGATACTATAGTTTGCGTCTCCCACCGAGGGACGACCATTTTCCGGCTGCGATCAGGAGAACGACGCCATGGGCCCGCAACGCGGACGACCCACCGGCAGTGGAGTCGTGTGGCCGTCGGCCAAGACCGTGTACGCGTTGCGGGCCTGCGAAGTGCTCGCCGCCGCATATCCCGACCAACTCACGAAGGCCGGCGACATCGCGCGCGCGTCGAAGGTGCCCCCGCGCTTCTTGTCGAAGATCCTCGGTGAGATGCGCGCGGCCGGGCTCGTCACCTCGCGCCGCGGCTACCACGGCGGCTACGGACTCGTTCGCGACCCAAACCTCATCACCATCGCCGAGCTCGCGCGGGCGATCGACGGCTACGAGGTCTTCGCACCGGTCCCGGCCGACCGCCTCCAACACGGATACCCGTTCGTCGAGCACCTACAGACCCAGCTCCGCGATGTCGCGAGCGAAGTGCTGAGGTCGACATCACTCGCCGAGCTCGCGCCGGCGTCCGCGACCCGACGCGAGCCCGAGTAAGCGTCGCTCGGGCGATGACCGAGATGCGCGCCTAACCGTCGAAGCGATGGCCGCGCGCGGGCAGCCGGGCCGCCCCGATGGCGGTGAGCACCGCGATGCCGGCGCACAGCGCGAACGCGATCGTCAGCGATCCGGCGCGCGTCCAGGCGAACGTTGCCCCGGCAGCCACAATCGCACCGGAGATACCCGTGCCGAGCGCCACACCCAGCGTGTCGCAGAGCTGGAGCGCCGCGCTCGCGGTGCCCTCGCCCCCCTTCGGGGCCTCCGCGAGCACGACGAGTGACAGCGGCGCGTACGAAAGTCCCATCCCGAGCCCGCCGATCGCCCACGCGACCACCGCCACCGTGGCCGGCGCCGCGGATTGCGCGACGACGATCATCAGCCCGATGCCGGCCGCGATCACGAGGAGGCCGACGCGCACGAATCGCTGCGGGCCGACCCGAACGACGCCGCGCTCCTGCACCCACGAGCCCGCGGTCCAGGTGAGCGTCGCGGCGGTGAGCGCGATCCCGCCCAGCGCGATGCTCGCGTGGCGAACCGACGTGACCGTGAACGCGACGTACGCGTCGGCGCCGAAGAACGCGAAAGTCGCGAGCCCGCGCAGGGCAACCGCGGCCGGCAGCCCCCGCACGAGACGCGTCGTGCCCGGCGGCACGAGCTGCACGAACGCGCGCGCACCGATGACTGCGCCGGCCACGACGAGCACGGCCGCGACGACCACCGAGTGCGACGAGGCGCCGGCCAGCACGAGGCCCGCCCCGACCACCAGTGTGAGCGCCTTCAGGCGACGATCGACCGGCTCGTCGCCACCCGGGGCGCCGAGCTCACGAAGCGGGCGCACGGTCATCGTGCCCGCCAGCACGACGAGCGGCAGCAAACCCAGGAACACCCACCGCCACCCGAAGGCCACCGCCACCGCGCCGCTCACTGCCGGACCGATCAGCCCGGGCAGCACCCACGCCGTCGACAGCACTGCGAACATCCGTGGCTGCAAGGTGGGCGGGTAGGCGCGGCCGATCGCGACGTACGCAACCGCGGGTATCGCACCCGCGCCGACGCCCTGTACCGAGCGCGCGGTCACCAACACGAGCATGTTCGGCGCGAGGCCACCCGCGACCAGCCCGAGCGCGAACAGCGCGAGTCCGGTGAGGAAGGGCCGGGCCGGGCCGTGACGGTCGGCGTCGCGGCCGGCCGCGACCACCCCGAACAGGCTGCCGAGGAAGAACGCGCTGAACACCCAACCGAGGAGGCCGATGTCGTTGAGATCATCCTGAATGACTTTCAGGATCGTCGCGATCGCGAGTCCCTCGAAACCGACGAGCGTGATCGTGAAGACCAGGCCCACCGTGAGCGCGCGCCGTCCGGGCGCCCACACACCGTCAGAGGCATCCGCCCGGACTCGCATGCGCCCATCGTGCTCAGACCGGCCGGACTACACAAACCTGCCTAGGGCGAGGTCTTCCCGTTGCGCCGACTCAGGCCTGCCGTCGGCGTGAAGCCAGGGCCGCGCCACCGGCCGCGAGCCCGAGCGCGCCCACGATGATGGCGATGATCCCGATCGTGCGGGCGGAGTCGACGTCGGACTTCTTCACGACGCTCACGGTCGCGGCCGGGCTCGACGAAGCGGCGGGTTCCGTCGTCGCCGACACCGCCGGGCTGCTCGGCGCCGTGAGTTGCAAGACCGGCGCCGGATGGTCGGCCTCAGGGCCGCCGGGCGTCTCGGTCTCGATCCATCGCACGACATCGCCGTTCGAATAGGTCTGGATCGCCTTGAAGGTGAGCTCGTTCGTGTCGGTGGGAAGTTGGCCGGCGATGATCTCGAACTTTCCGAACTCTTCGGGCTTGATCCCGTCGGCGGGGGTGACGGCGGTCCAGCTGACCTCCGACACTGCGTCGTTGACGTCGCCGTCGTCGGTGTGGATCGGCTTGGTGAGATGCGTGGTCTGCACATTGACCGTCCAGCCCGGCACGGTTTGTGCGAGCACCGAGGCGAGCGGGTGATCGGTCGGGATCGCCACGTCGATCTTCGTGGTGATCGCGGCATCCTCCTCGTTCGGCACCCGGAACGCGATCTCGACGTCGCTGCCGCCCTTCTCCGCGCTGGTGGGCGAGAGGGTGACGTGCGCCCACGCCGGGATCGCACCTCCGAGTATCAGACCGACCACCAACGCCGACGCGGCTGCTACTCTCCGCACCATCCTCGACACCCTCCCCCTC
>CAZLEC010000352.1:0-5304 GCA_964558245.1 uncultured Burkholderiales bacterium
CGACCAGTCGATCGAAGCGTCGCGCCAATCGGCGACGTCGACCGCGTGCCCGGCGCGCCGCAACGCGTCGGCGAGCAGCGGCGTGTCCGGGTCGGGCGCGGGCGGCGCCGCGCACGTCACGAGGCGAACATCAACGTGGTTCAGGGCGCGAGCACCTCGAACGTCGCGGCGTACTGGACTCCGCACTGCTCCCCGGCCGCTCGGGCGGTCGAGGTGAGGAATTCGCGAGCGTCCTGCCCCACATGCGCGAGGTACGCCGCGTGCCGCTCGAGCGACGCGATCCCCCGCTCCAAGGTGTCGGTCACGTCGGCGAAGTGCGTCGCCGCCGGCGACCCGCTCACGAGCACCATCTGCACCCCGTGCCACGCGTCGAGCGCGTCGACACCGGCGAAGATCCACCGGTTCGCGGCGTCGCGGACCGCGTCGATCACCGCGAGACCGACGTGGCGATGGTCGGCCATGTTGTATGCGCTGCCACCCCAGCCGTCGCGGTGGTTGATCGTCAGCACCACTTGCGGACGGTGCCGGCGGATCGCGAGCGCGAAGTCGCGCCGAAGTGGGATGCCGTACTCGACGAGACCGTCGGGATGGTCGAGGAACTCGAGGATGCTCACCCCGACCTCCGCGGCGCTGGCCCGCTCCTCCGCCTCGCGGACTCGCGCGCACTCGCCCGGTTCGAGGGCATCGATCCCCGCCTCGCCGTGCGTCGCGAGGAGGTACGCCACGTGCTTGCCCTGCGCCGTCCAGCGCGCGATGGCCGCGGCCGCGCCGTACTCGAGGTCGTCGGGATGGGCCACGATCGCAAGCGCGCGATCCCAGTGCTCACTGACGGGCTCCACGGCTCAGGCACCCACGAGCGGCGCGTACTCGTCGAGGATCGGCAACACGCGATCCGCGGTGCCGCCCGGTAGCCGCAACACGACCTCGGTGACGCCGATCGACTCGTAGTACTCGAGCTTTCCGGCGTCGGGGACGGTGCCGAACGGGACGATGCGCAACGTCGCGGGGTCACGGTCGACCGCCTCGCAGGCGCGGTGCAGGTCGGGCAACGCGGCGCGCATGCCGGCGCCACCGATCGGGATCCAGCCGTCGGCGTATTCGGCGACGTGCGCGAACAGCTTCGGCCCGGGCGCGCCGCCGATGAGCACGGGCGGGCCCGTCGGCCCGACCGGCTTGGGCCACGACCACGACGGCGGGATCTTCACGAACTCACCGTGGAAGGAGCCGACATCGTTGGTCCACAACGCACGCATCGCGAGCACGTGCTCGCGTGTGACCGAGCGCCGCTCCGGCATCGTCACGCCGTGGTCGGCGATCTCGTCGGCGTTCCACCCGAACCCGATACCGAGCACGAACCGCCCGCCCGACAGTTGATCGAGGGTCGCGACCGCCTTCGCGGTGACGATGGGATCACGCTGGGCGACGAGACAGATCCCCGTGCCGACCACGAGATGCTCGGTCGCGGCGGCGGCCATCGAGAGCGCGACGAACGGGTCGAGGGTGCGCTTGTACTCGTCGCGGAGCTCGGCGTCGCCGGTCGGCGGGGGCGTCAGCCGACTCGTCGGGATGTGCGTGTGCTCCGGGACGTACAGCGAGGCGAGGCCGCGCTCCTCGATTGCGCGCGCGAGGTCGGCCGGCGGCATGGTCTGGTCGGTCATGAACATGGTGACGCCGTAACGCATCATTCGGGCATACCTCCCATTCGCTCTGACCGATCGCGCGGCCGACGCTATCCCGTGCTGCGTTCCGCGCACCGCGTCACGCCAACGACTCCGGAGCGCGTCCAGTAGCCGGCGTCGTCGCGTAGGCACCGGGATGCCGTAGCGGCCGCTCGGTCAGGACGTTCGACCCGGGCGTGGGGTTCCTATGACCCTTTTTGCCGGCGCGAACCTACGGAAGGATGATCGCGCGGGCGAAGGAGCGCAAGGCGCATGAACGACGATCTGTGGGCGGCGCGGCGACCGCCGAAGGGTGCCGCGCGCCTGCGAATGGCTCGCATCGGGCCGAGCATCGCGTTGTTGGCGGTCGGGCTGGTGTTCGGGCAAGCCGTTGTCGTAGGTGCGGCGGTCACGTCGAGCGCCGCGAGGGGCCGCACCGCTGCGAGCACCGCGGCGTGGGCGATCCAGAGCAGCCCCAACGTCCGGGTGCCCGGCAACGTGCAAGTGACGAGCGCGGCCTGCGCGAGCGCGTCGACGTGTTTCGCGGTCGGTGAGCAGGACGGCACCGTGGGAAGCGTGTCGTTGATCGAGAAGTGGAACGGAAGCGCTTGGTCGGTTGTCGATGCGCCCGACCCGACCGGCGCGGTGAGCGGTCGCCTGAATGCGATCGCCTGCGCCGACAGCTCGACTTGCTTCGCGGTCGGCAGCGGAAGTGGCGGAACCTTGGTCAAACGGTGGAACGGGACGAGCTGGTCAGTGATGCCGTTCCCCCAGGTCGACCGATCTCCCGGCTTGACCGGTGTCTCCTGTCCGTCGTCGACCACCTGCTTCGCCGTCGGTTGGGGATTCGCTCCGCGTGCGAAGTCGGTCATTGCCCGGTGGGACGGGACCACGTGGTCGATCGTGTCGAGCGCCGTACTCCAGGGCGAGTACGTGTTGAACGCGCTGGCGTGCTCCGGCGTCACCAGCTGTTTCGCAGTCGGTCAGACCTTCGTCGGCGGAGAGCCCGGAGAGGCGTTGGTGATGCAGTGGGACGGGAACAGCTGGTCGCGCGCCCAGAGCTCCGTGACCACGCTCTCGCAGCAGTACTTCCGGGGAGTCGCGTGTCCGAGCGTCACCATGTGCTTCGCGATCGGCTCGATGACCGCGGAGTGGGACGGCTCGACCTGGAGTGACACCGCCCAGGCACCGGCACCGGGAAATCTCACCGCCGTGGCCTGTGCCAGCGTCTCCCGTTGCTATGCAGTCGGCGTGTTCGGGTTCATCGACCAGTGGGACGGGACCGTCTGGTCGACGGTCGTGAACCCGCCGCCGAACGCTACCGATGGCACCGGCTTCTTCGGCGTCACGTGCGAGAGCGAGTCCGAGTGCTTCGCGGTCGGCTTCACCGGGCAGCCGTACGCGACGACGACCACCATCGAGCAGTGGAACGGCACCGGCTGGTCGGCGCTGGCAGCCCCCACCCCTTCTCCCACTACCGGGGTGCTCTCCGCGGTGACGTGCCGAAAGAACACCAGCTGCGTCGCAGTCGGTCGTAACGCCGTCGGGTCGACGACTCCCCCGCCCGACGACTCGGCCCTGATCGAGCGGTGGAACGGGACACGGTGGTCGATCGATCCCGTTCCCAGCGCGAGTGACCAGTCACGTCGATTGGCCGGCGTCGTGTGTCCGAGTGCGAGCCGTTGCTTCGCGGTCGGGACCCAGTACGCGCTCGACGCCGTGAGCCCGAAGTCAGTCACGCAGCAGTGGGACGGCCACGGCTGGACGGTCGTCGCGTCCGTGACGCCGAACAACGTCGACAGGAACGAACTGTTCGGCACGACGTGCGCGAACGAGAGCCGTTGCTACGCCGTCGGCTACCAGACCGCCAATGGCAAGCACGTCCCCATGATCGAGAGTTGGAACGGCGCGAACTGGTCATACCTCGCGAGCCCGAGTGTCAACCTCGGATCGCTGTACGGCGCGAGCTGCCCGTCCAGCACAACGTGCTTCGCAGTCGGCCTCAAGAACGGAGAAGGAACGCCCACCGCGCTGGTCGAACAGTCGACCGGAGGCAAGTGGTCGGTCATGACGAATCCCAATCCGGCCGGTGCCCGCTTCAGTCAGCTGGCGAGCGTGGCCTGCCCGAACGTCAAGAGCTGCTTCGCGGTGGGCAGGTACTCCGCCACCGACAACTCGAGGAAGCCGTTGGTCGAGCAATGGAACGGCAAGCACTGGCAGCCCGTCGCAGCTGCGATTCCGAGCGGCGCCACGAAACCGGAGTTGTCGAGCATCGCGTGCCCGAGCACCACCAGCTGTACCGCGGTCGGCAAGTACACGATCGGCAAGACGACAGAACCGCTGGTCGAACGCTGGAACGGCGCGCGCTGGACAGTCGAGACGAGCGCAGTACCGGGCGACGCGCGTTCGACGCTGTTGTCGGGCGTCGCGTGCACGAGCACGACAGCGTGCGTCGCGGTCGGCAACACCATCATCGAGAACACACAGAAGACGTTCGTGGAACGGCACTCCTGACCAGTCAGGCCGTGCCGCAACCTCAAACCGTGGCCCGCCGCGCGACGCGCTCGACATCCAATACTGAGGGCATGTCGCGACCTGGTGTGGAAAGTCAAACATGGTGTTTTCACACGACGCAGTCACGCGCCGCCGTTCGATATCGCGAACGGCGTTGAGACCCGCGGCAATCAGGTGGATTTCGGATCTTGTTCGGAGATCGGTGTGGACGTACGCTCCGAAACGGTTCTCCACCGACCCCATTCCCCCCAGTCCGTCGCCGGTTCAGAGCTCCAAGGTTCGTCGCGGAGGTGGCGAACGGTGAAACCGATCGCGTGCGTTTGCGTCTGACGGCGCGATCATCGACATCTTCGGATGCTGATTGACGCGCGCGTCCATAGCCGGTCACCCGATGTCATCGACGAAGTCGTCGACCGACTCGTGACGTGATCGAACTACTCGACATAGCGGTGACGGTGCTGCGGCTATCTCGCCCTGCCGGCCGACGAAGAGGGGTGCTTCATGAAGCTCCGCAGGCCCAGTGTCTCGCTCGCAGTCGCGATCGTGGCACTCGTTATCGCGATGTCCGGCACTGCCTTCACCGCGAGTTTGATCACCAGCGCGCAGATCAAGGACGGCACCATTCAGGTGAAGGACTTGAGCCCGCAAGCGATTCACTGGCTCCAGGGGCGCGAGGGACCCAGGGGAAGGTCCGGCCGACCGGGCCACGACGGCCGCGACGGCCACGACGGCAGGAGCGGGCCCACCGGTCCGCAAGGCCCGATGGGGCCCGCCGGTCTGCAAGGCCCGACCGGACTCGCCGGTCCGCAAGGCCCAATCGGACCCGCTGGTCCGCAGGGACCCGCTGGTCCGCAGGGACCCGCCGGTCCGCAGGGCCCGACGGGCGGGACGGGCGGAACCGGACCCGCTGGTCCGTGAGGTGGGTCTCACCCCGCGGTCGGGCTTCAGCGTCCGATCTTGAAGAGATGCTGACCGATCTTGCGCATCTGGATCTCTTCGGAACCTTCGGTGATCCGGTAGCGGCGGTGATGCCGGTAGATGTGCTCGAAGGGCATGTGGCGGCTGTACCCCATCCCACCGCAGGTTTGCATCGCCTGGTCGGCGGCATTGCAGGCGAAGCGGTTCGCCCGGT
>CAZLEC010000353.1:0-5289 GCA_964558245.1 uncultured Burkholderiales bacterium
CGTGAAGACGGTGGCGCCGCACGTCGGACCCGACAAGGAGATCGCGGCCCGCATCTTCGTGCTGCCCTCCGACGATCCCGGGCTCGTGTACGCGGTCGGCAAACGGGCTATCGCGTCGTATCTCACCGTGCCGGTCTACGCGGCGTTCCACGAATGGCTGGGTCGCGGCGAACAGCTCGCCGACTTGTGGCGACTCTGGAAGGAAGGTGACCGCAAGGCGGCTGCCGAGTCGATTCCCAACGAGGTCGTCGACCAGCTCCTCGTGTGGGGCAAGCCCGAGCAATGCCGCGAGCACATCCAGCGCTACATAGACAACGGCGTGACCACTCCGGCGCCGGCGCTGTTCTGCGGGCCCGACGAGCTCCCCACCGTGCTCCGCGCCCTGCGCCGCTAAGACCGACTTCGACCCATTTCGCCGTACCTGTTCCCAGGGGCGTGAAAAGCGGTGGTTGTCAGGGCGGACCGCGCCCAGTACAACTACGGATACCCGGGGGGTCTACGAGAGGGAGTTCGAATGCGTAAGGCTGCAGGATTGTTGTGCGCGTTGTCATTGCTCGTACCGATGGGCATGATGGCCGCCAGTTCCGCCGGGGCTGCCGCTTCGGCAACCACGCAATGCAAGGCGGTCAGCGGGAAGCAGACGTACACGCCGGCCCTGCCGATCGTGACGTCGAAGGCCACGGTGAACACTTCCATCGTGTCCACGTCGAAGCTCACCGGTTGCGTCGGAGGCGGTGTCACGAGCGGCACGGCGACGTCGAAGAGCACCATGAAGAACGACAACTGCGCGCTGTTCGTCAAGAACTTCGGCACGCCCACCAAGGGCACGTTGTCGATCAAGTGGAACAACGGGAAGACGTCGACCGCTTCCACCACGCTCACATCGAAGAGCAAGGTGGGCGCGAACCCGGTCATCGTCCAACTCGTGAGCAAGTTCACAGCCGGGCTGTTCGTCGGCCACTCGTCGACGGTGACGCTCAAGGCCACCGGCAACGCAGGTGCAAAGACCTGCATCTCGGTCGGGTTGTCGTTCTTCACCTTCGTCAACTCGGGTCCGATCGTCAGTAAATAACCCGAGGCGGCTCAGCCGAACGCAATCTCGAATGGGGCCCCACCGCGAGGTGGGGCCCCGCTCGCGCCCCGGCGCAGGGTCGGGTAGTTGTGGCTGGGGGTTCGGCCAAGTACAACTTGTATATCCGGGGGGACCACGAGAGGGGATGGGATGCGCAAGATCTCAGGACTGTTGACGGTGTTGGCACTGCTCGTACCCGTTGGGGTGGTGGCCGCAGTGGCACCGAGCGGCGCCGCGGCGGCCAAGGGGCCGACGTGTAAGACGTTCACGGCGTCGGTGTCGGTGAGCCCGACCTTGCCGAAGTACACGAGCAAGACGATCGTGACCGCGACCGTCAAGACGACCGGCACGATCGGTGGCTGCACCGGCGGTCCGGTGGCCGGCGTCACCGGCGCCGCCGTCGCGACGCAGTACAAGTACAAGGGCAACTGCTTCACGCTCGTCAACAACAAGGGCGGAACGGTGATCCCGGGCGTGTCGACGCTCACGTGGAGCAACCACAAGACGTCGACCATCACCACGACCACGACCCAGACGAGCAAGACCGGCGCGACGCCGATCCTCTTGAAGCTCGTCACCAAGATCACCAAGGGTCAGTACGCGGGCACGACGAACACGACCAACGTCAAGGAGACGGCGCCCCCGGGCACCTGCACCACGACGGGTGCGTCGAAGGCCACGCTCACCGGCTACGGCCCGGCGACTCCCTTCAAGTAGCGGAGCCGCTCCGCACGAAGCAGCGTCTCGATCGGGGCCCCACCTCCGGGTGGGGCTCCTTTCGCGCTCGCGGGCAAACGCGTGATTGCGAGCACGCCCCCGGCGGGTACCAGTGCAGCACGTTCGCCGGCATCAGCAAGGGCGGCGTGACCACGCCCGGCAAAGAAGCGATCAAGTGGAACCAAGGTGCACCTTCGAACGTGACGGTCACCACGAAGACGCTCAGCAAGCCGGGCGTGCAGCCCGCAATCCTGCAACTGACGACCAAGGTGATCTCGGGTCAGTTCAAGGGAACCACGAGCGTTGCCAAGGCGAAGGGCACCGCCGTAAACGGTGCGTGCATCAGCAGCGGGCTGGGCACCTTCACCGTGACCGGCTCCGGCTCGTCGACCTTCAAGTGGCCGTTCGGAACTGAACATTGTTTTGGAGAGGGACCCACTCGCGGGTGGGGTCCCTTTTGCGCGCCATACAGATGGTTGTCACCTCGCGATCCGAGCAGTACAAATGACTTGACCGGGGGGTCGCCAACCGAAGGAATTCACATGCGTAAGTTTGCGGGACTCCTGTTCGCCATGTCGCTATTGATACCGGTCGCCATGTGGGCGGCACCACCGGCGGGATCTGCCGCCGCGACGCCCGTCTGCAAGACCTTCAGGGGCACGCTGGTGTACAGCCCGGCGTTGCCGAAGCTCACCTCGTCCAGCAAGGTGAACGCCACCGTGGTCACCGCCGGCAAGATCGGCGGCTGCGTCGGCGGCGGGGTCACGAGCGCGATCACCGCGTCGAAGAGCAAGTACCTGGGCAACTGCAGCACGCTGGTCGGCGCCAAGCCGGGTTCGAGCACATCCGGATCGGAGACGATCATCTGGAGCAACGGCAAGTCGTCGACCGCGGCGACAACACTGACGACGCTCAACGCCATCTCCACGAAAGGCGCGCACATCAAGGTGCACGGCAAGATCACCAAGGGCCAGTTCCCGGGCTTGACGTTCACCATCACGATCAACGCCACCGCGCCGGCGGGATCCTGCGTCTCGAAGGGTCTGTCGACGATCAACTTCGTGAACATCACGCCGTTCACGAAGTAGTCGGCGCACCGGGAAACCCACTGCGGTCGGGGCCCTGCCACTCGGGAGGGCCCCGATCTGCAATCATCCCGCGATGAGCGAGACGATGCGCGCGTGGCGCACCCACGAATACGGCGACCGGCCCACCGAGGTCCTCCGGCTCGACACAGTGGCGAGACCCGAGCCCGAAGCCGACGAGCTCCTCGTGCGCGTGCATGCGATACCCCTCAACCTCAACGACCTCGAGCGCATCAACGGCGGCAACATGATGGTGCGCCCCGACTTGCCGTACAGCCCGGGCATGGAGGTGATGGGCGTCGTCGATGCGTGCGGAGCCGGTGCCGAGGAGTGGCACGGACGGCGCGTCGTCGCCATGCCCAAGGGCGCGCACGGAGGCTTCGCCGAGTACGCCGTGTGCCCGGTCGTGTCGGCGTTCGAGATCCCCGCCGCGATCCCACTGCCCGATGCCGCGGCCCTGTACTTTCCGTTCCACCTCGCGTGGCTCGGCTTGTTCGACCGCGCCGAGCTGCAACCGGGCGAGACCGTGCTGATCCACGCGGCGGCGGGCGGTTCGGGGTCGGCGGCGGTGCAGCTCGCCAAGCATCGCGGCGCGAAGGTCTTCGCGACCGCGGGCAGCGACGAGAAGGTATCGCTCTGCCGCGAGCTCGGCGCCGACGTCGCGATCAACTACGCCGACTCCGACTTCGCGGCCGTGGTGTTGGAAGCGACGGAAAAGCGCGGGGTCGACGTCGTGTTCGACAACGTGGGCGAAGCGGTGATGGAACAGTCGATGCGTTGCCTCGCGTACAACGGGCGTTACCTCATGATGGGCTTCGCATCCAACAAGGTCGTCGCCGACGAGCCGTTCGTCGTCCCGCGACGCATCGCACTCGGAAACCTCAAGCTGTGCGGGGTGCTGCTGGCCTACGCGGCGCCCGCAATGTCGGAGTTCCTCAAGGACGCGATGGGTTGGAACTTCGCATCGGAAGCACTGGGAGCGCGTATCAACCGCGAGATCGTCGAGCTCGTGCTCGCCGGCGCGGTCAAGCCTGTTATCGGCCGCGTCGTCGACTTCGAAGGGCTGCCGGCCGCGATGGAAGCGATGGCCAACCGCGACACGATCGGGCGGACGATCGTGCAGCTCGCGTAGCGCGCGGTCAGCCCGCGAGCTCGAGCAGCGTGGTGATCGTCTTCCAGTTGCGGGTCGTGGAGGTCGTGCCCAGACGGCGCTCGATCAGCGCGGGATTGAGCTTGGTGTTGCCGTAGCCGTTCGGGCAGTGCAAGTACACCTCGCGGCCGACGACGCGGGCTTCGTCGGAGCCGGCGTCGAACTGCTCGAGCGCGCGTGCCGCATCGGCGGCGGGCGCCTCGGCGAGCAACGTCACGTGCAAGCGCGCGGGATCCACTTTCGCGCGCAGGAAGGGGTTGGCCTTCACAATGCCGGCGAGCTCCTCCTTGCTCCGGATCAGGACCGCGACGTCGGAGCCGAGCTCGGCCTCGATCGCGGACGCGATCCCGCGCGCGACCGCCGCCGCGCTCTTCGAGCGGCTCTTGAACACGACGTTGCCACTCTGGATGTAGGTGACGACGTCGGTGTGGCCGAGTGCCACGAAGAGGTCGGTGAGCGCCGGCATCTTGATCCGGTTGTGCGCACCGACGTTGACGCCGCGCAACATCGCGACGTAGGTCGGCATCCGCGGCTACGCCGCGCGCTTGAGGTGTACGTCGTCGTGACGTACGTGCGCGAGCCGTAACGCCACGAGCACGCGCACGACCCACCAGCCCGGGTCGATCTCACCGCGGTGCAACGAGAACCGCGCCGAGGTGGGCGCGGCGTGATGATTGTTGTGCAGTCCCTCGCCTCCGGTCACGAGCGCGAGGGGCTTGAGGTTGGTGGCCGAGGTGTCGTACGGCTGCTTGCCGTAACGATGCCCCACTGCGTTGATGGCGCCCGCGAGCATCACGTAGAGCACCGCGTGCAGCCCGGCCGCGACGAAACCGGTGAGCAGGCCGAACCCGAGCGCCCACATCACGGTCACGAGGAACGTCACTCCGACACCGAGGCCGACGAGCGAGTAGTCGAACGCGAGGCGATCGAAACGGTCGACGGGGATGTCGCGCGCGTACTTCCGGACCATCTCGTCGTCACGAGCGGCCCGCTTGTAGAGGCCGACGTTGCCGAGCTGCACCCGCCAGAAGCCGACGACGAGCGGGCTGTGCGGGTCGTCGGCGGTGTCGGTCGCGGCGTGGTGCTTGCGGTGCACCGCCACCCATTCGCGCGGGCGCATCCCCGTGGTCAGCCAGATCACGCACCGGCACGGGAAGGCGGCGACCGGGTGCATGGTGAGGGCCCGGTGCGTCAGGCCCCGGTGCAAGAAGATCGTGGTCGTGAAGATGGCGATCTGGGTGACCACGAATGCCGCGCTCACCGCC
>CAZLEC010000354.1:0-5277 GCA_964558245.1 uncultured Burkholderiales bacterium
CTCGGTCAGCACCATCGCGAAGCTCTCGAAGTACGACGGGTGCATCAGCGCCAGCGCACCCGCGAGCGCGCCGTTTCGCATCGGTTCGTCGACGAAGCCGGTGACGACCACGTCGGGTCGCGACGGGTCGTCGACGAGCAGCTCACCGAGCAGGACCAGCCGGAGGTCGCCGGGGTTCCGCTCCTTGTACGCGATGAAGTAGTCGATCAGCTCCGAGGCACCCTTCGCGGGATCGACGCGGCCGACGTACAAGAGGTACGGAGCCGCGCCGAGGCCGAACCGGCGGCGGAACGCGTCGGCGTCGCCGGGCGAGTCGGTCTCGACCCCGATGCCGACGACCTCACCCGGAGGCGAGCCGGGAAAGCGGTCGCGAACGAGCTCGGCCTCCTCGAGGGTGAGAAAGGCGAAGGCGTCGGGGACGCGCAGCACCTCCTCGAAGATCGACAGCCGCAACGGCGGCTCGTCGTGCGCGGTCGGATGCAACAGCGTGGGGACCGCCCCCGCGCACTCGCGCAGACCCGCCCACGTGAGCCAGTACAGGTACGTGATGAACACGACGACGTCGTAGGTGCGGGCGTGATGGCGCAACCACGGCACGACGTCGGGAGCATACGGACCCTGCATCTGCATCCACTCGCGCTGCAACGCGAGCGGGCGCAGGCTCGGCGCGTTGCTGAGACGCGAGTTGAAGCGCCCGAACAGATGGTGGTTCCGGCGCGCGGCAACCGGAGCACGGAACACCGCGACGTCGTTGATGCGCGACCAGCCGCGTGGGAACGCGTTCGACCAGTCGACGTACGACTGCGCACAGGTCGTCAGCACGGTGACGTTGTGGTCGCGCTGGGCCAGGCGCTCGGCAAAGGCGCGGGCGTGCTGTTCGGCTCCGCCTGCGATCTCCTCGCCGTAACGCTGCACGACGTAGAGAACGCGCATCAGACGATCTCGCCGATCGCTTCGAGCATCGTGACGCTCGCGTCGATCTCCGTGAGCTCCTGCAGGCGACGCCGGCCGCGCACGATCAGCTCGTTGCGGAGCCTCGCGTCGGAGACGATGCGATCGATCGCCCCCGCGACGAGCTCGGCACCGGCCCACGCGGGGAGCAGCAGGCCCGCGTCGCCCACCGTCTCGGGGATGGCCGCACACGCGCGGGCGACGACCGGCACGTCGAACGCGAGCGCCTCGAGCAGCGGCACGCAGAACCCTTCGTGCTCGCTGACCGTGACGAACGCAATCGCGCGCCGGAACATCGCGGCGAGGCGCGCGTCGTCGATGGACCCGACCACGTGCACCTGCGGCAGGTTGAGCTCGCGAACCTGGGCGCTCACCGCGTCGGCGTAGCGGGCGAAGCGGTTCTGCCCGACCAGCAAGAGCGCAGCCTGCGTCCCGAGGTAGGTCGAGGCGACGTGCATGGCCTTCACGAGGAGATCCGGGCGCTTGTGCGGCAGCAGCTGCCCCACGAACAAGAGGAGCGGCACGTCGAAGTCGCGGTCGAGGAGGTTGAGCATCTCCGGGTCGGGCTCGGTGCGCACGAGGCGGAAGGGCTTCACGACGGGCGGGATCACGCGCACGTCCTCGTAGCCGATGGCCTCGAGCTCGGCCGCGTTGAAGTGCGACGCGGCCACCGCCAGGACCACCCGGTGGCGGATCGACTCGAGCTCCATGCGGCCCAGCACGAGGAGCTCCGCGAACGTGTCGTCGATGCCCTCGAAATACTTGGCGGGCGTGATGTTGTGGTACACGAGCACGATCGGCTCCGACCGCGACAACAGGAAGGCCGAAACGGTCGGCTCCCCGATCGATGCGTGGTACACGAGCAGCCCGCGCGAGCCGCTGGTGCCGAACTCGCTGAGGGGCCGAACCTCGCCGGCCGAGCTCGGCGCGATGTGGCGTGCGAACACTTCCGACGGTCCGACCCGGCGCAGCACGTCGCGATAGTCGAGCGCGGCGTTCGTGATCGCGTCACCCGGTGACGCCGCCGCCAGGATCTGGTGAATGCCGAATTCGCCGACGGGAAGTGATCCGAGGTGCGACACCGCGCCGCGCCGCTCGCGCCGCTCGGCGGTCGCGGCGGCCTCTCCGCGGGTGTTCATCTATGCGCGTTCCGTCGAGATCATCTCGTCGCGATGACGGCGTAGTCCTGGGCGCCGAAGAGGAGAGCGCCGATGCGCTCGAAGTTCTCGTTGAGCAGGCGCGTCTGCGGGTCGGTGCCGGGCAACGACAGGAGCGCCTCCGTGTCGGAGACCGGCGATCGGTACTCGATCGCGATCCGCGAGAACTCCGCCTCGCGGAACAAGAACTCCAAGAAGCTCGGGTGGACCGGCCGCACGTGGTCGGGATCGACCCAGAACGCACGGGCGTAGGTGTAGAGGGAGGCCGGGTTCACCGTCTCGATCACGACCTTGCCGCCCGGTCGCAGCTTCTCCGCGGCGAGCGCGACGAAGTCGATCACGTGCTGGGGCGAGAGATGCTCGATGACCTGGATCATCACGATCCCGCCGAGGCTGCCCGGCTCGAGCCCGCGCAGGTACTCCACGGCCAGACCCTGCTCGACGTCGAGGCCGCGTCCGCGCGCGCTGGTGACCAGCTGCAGATCGGGCTCGATGCCGCGCACGGTGACACCGAGCTCGGTGAGCAACTCCATGAACTCACCGCGACCGAAGCCAATGTCGACGACCGGATCGCAGTCGATGAATTCCTTGGCCAGCTCGGCGTAACGCGACCGGAGGTCGTCGCTGCCGCCCCGGAAGAACGCAGTGAACTGGTCCTGGCCGTACCACGCGTCGACCGCGCAGCCCGGAATGCGCTCGCGAGTCTCCTCGACCTGGTACTCGAGGCGATTCACCTCGCGCACCTGCTCGGCGAGGCGAACCTGGAGATCGTCGAGTTGCTGGAGCACCTTCGTGTCGAACTCGTTGCCGATCGTCGACGCGATCTCGCCGAGCAGCGCGATCGCGTGCGTGATGAGCCAGCTCTGCTGCTCGACCTGCGACAGCACGCCGTCGATCTGACGGCTCAGCGCGCGCGACATCGTGCGGTGCACCACGCGGCCGCCGGGGAGGCGACTCGAAGGATCGATCCGCGCCCGCGAGAAGCCGACTTGGTTGAGCTCGCGCAGCGCGGCCTGGAGCTCGTCGTGCAACGCCGGCGACGACCGGGGCCGCACGCCGACGAGCCGGTCGAAGTGCTCGTCGAGCGTGGCTTCGAGATCGTCGGGATATTCACCGGAGCTGCGGCGCGCCTCGATACGAGCCTTCAGCTCGGCGATCACGGTCTCGAGGTCGACGGCGTGGCCCGTTGCGGACGCGTGAGTCGGATCCGACGGCACGGCGTGAATCTAGCGGAGCCATGCCGACCGTCGGTGAGGCGCTAGCGTGCCGATTCTCCACCATGGCGAACGACCGCCTTCCCGCCTCCCTCCCGCTCGGGTCTCTCACGCGAGGGGCCCCGCCGAACGAGCCCGATTCGCGCCGGCCGCTCCCCTACGAAGCCGAGCGCGCCGAGATCGAGGCGGCGGCACTGCTCGCCATGAACGCAGCAGACTTTCCGCGCGACTACGTGGAGCGGGTGCACGACCAAGCGGCACGCTTCACGCTGCGCACCGCCGCGCCGGGCGACATACGCGCCGCGATCGCGCTGCTCGAGGAACAGACCAACGTGCAGGCGCTGGCGCCCGTCGAGTCCCGGAACCGGGGTGTCGGCGCCGCCAAGAAGGTCGTGCGCAAGGCGGTGTTCTTCACCGTGCACCACCTCACCGAGCAGATGCGGGCGCTCGGCTGGGCGGCAACCTCCGTCGGGAACGCGGCCGCCGAACGCATCGAGCAGCTCGAGGCCCGGGTGCACGAGCTCGAGGTGCGGCTCGCTCGCGACGAGGCCGACGACGGTCACGACGACCCGTCGGGCTCGTGACCGAAGTCCACCAATTCCTCTCGACGTTCGCCGGGCGGGACGCGATCGGCATGCACACGCTGCGCGTGCGGAAGCTGCTCCGCGACGCCGGTTTCGAGTCCGACATCTACGCGCTCGACACCCACGACGACGTGCGGGCCGAGGCGCTCGACCCGAGAACGTTCCGCGAGCGCGTGCGCGGCGCCGTCGATCCGTGGATCCTCTACCACTTCTCGATCGGGAGCCCGCTTTTCGACTTCGTGCGCGGGCTCGACGTGCCGCTCGCGCTCGACTACCACAACATCACCGATGCGAAGTACTTCTGGCGATGGGAACCACGAGCGGCGACCACGATGATGGAAGGCCGGCGGCAGCTCGCGCTCGCCGCACCGGCAGTCCGGTTCGCGCTGGCCGACTCGGAGTTCAACGAGCGCGAGCTCGTCGAGCTTCACTGCCCCCGCACCGCGGTCGCGCCGATCCTCATCGACTTCGCCGACTACGACCGCGCGCCCGACCCCGCGCTGCTCGCCCGCCGGAACCGGACGCGAGCGCAGGGCGGCGCCGACTGGTTGACCGTGGGACGCGTCGCACCCAACAAGTGCCAGCACGACGTGCTGCTCGCGTTCGCGGTCTACCGCCGCATCCACGACCCGCGCGCGCGGCTCACCTTCGTCGGCGGGCAGAGTGCCGGCCTCTACTGGCGGGCCCTCCACACCCTCGCCGAGGATCTCGACGTCGCCGACGCGGTGACGTTCGCCGACACGGTGAGCCACGCGGAGCTGCTCGCGTACTACCGCACCTCCGATGTCTTCGTGCTGCTCTCCGAGCACGAGGGCTTCAACGTCCCGGTGCTGGAGGCGATGCACTTCGACGTACCCGTGATCGCGTACGCGTCGTCGGCGGTCCCCGACACGGTGGGCGACGGCGGGCTGCTCCTCACCGACAAGGACCCGGTCGTCGTCGCGACGGCGGTCGACCGCCTACGCTCGGACGAGTCGTTGCGCCGAACGCTCGTGGCCGCGGGCCGCACGCGCGCCGACGAGCATTTCTCGATCGCGCGCACCGGGCCGCAAATGCTCGAGACGCTGAAGATGTTGATGAAGGAGACGGCGTGAGCCCCGAGGTGCAGACCGGCGAGCCGCCTGCCGCAACGGGCCGGCTCGCGTTCGTCGCGCCCCGGTACGGCACCGAGATCGTCGGCGGCTCCGAGGCCGTCATGCGCGAAGCCGCGCACGGGTTCGCGCGGCGCGGCTGGAACGTCGAGATGCTCACGACGTGCGCACGTGACCACTACACCTGGCGCAACGAGTACGCACCCGGCTCGACCACCCACGACGACGGCGTGGTCGTGCACCGGTTCCCGGTGGAAGGCGCGAAGCCGAGCCGCTCGCG
>CAZLEC010000355.1:0-5275 GCA_964558245.1 uncultured Burkholderiales bacterium
CGTGCTCGTAGAGGTTCTCGACGCCGAGCGCCTCTTCGACGCGCGCGATGCCTTCTTCGGTCGGCACGACCGTCCGCTTCGCCTCGTCGACCTCGTAGTCGCGCTCGCGACGCAGGCCCCGCACGATCCGCGCGAACTGGTAGTAGAGCTCGGCGGCATCGGTGGCCCGACCGGAGATGATGAGCGGCGTGCGCGCCTCGTCGATGAGGATCGAGTCGACCTCGTCGACGATCGCGAAGTAGTGCCCCGACAGCGAATGGTGCCGGCCGCCGCGCTGCACCTGGTCTTCGATCCGCGTGACCATGTTGTCGCGCAGGTAGTCGAAGCCGAACTCGTTGTTGGTGCCGTACGTGATGTCGCAGTCGTACATCGCGCGCTTCTGCTCGGGCGTCGAGTCGTCGGGAACGATCTTCCCGACGGTCAACCCGAGGAAGCCGTGCAGCTGACCCATCCAGTCGGCGTCGCGGCTCGCGAGATAGTCGTTCACCGTGACGAGGTGCACACCCCGGCCGGCGAGCGCGTTGAGGTACGACGGCAAGGTCGCGACGAGCGTCTTGCCCTCGCCCGTCTTCATCTCGGCGACCCAACCCAGGTGCAGCGCCGCGCCGCCCATGAGCTGCACGTCGAAGTGCCGCTGACCGAGCACCCGGCGCCCGGCCTCGCGCACGGTCGCGAACGCGTCGGGAAGCAGGTCGTGCAACAGGTCGACCACGAGCTCCTCGCCGTGCTCGGCGTTCTTGCCCGAGGCCCGCGCCTGGTCGACCCGCTCCCGGAACTCGTGGGTGCGGGCCCGGAGCTGCTCGTCGCTGAGGTGCTCGACCTCGGGCTCGAGCGCGTTGATCTCGGGGACGATCGCCTCGACCGCCTTGAGTCGGCGGCCCTCACCGGCGTGGAGGATCTTCTGAATCAACCCCATGCGGCTACGACCTCCGGCCCTCTATCGGCCGTGTGACTGCGTTCAACGTCCGGGCCTCCGGATCTGCGCCTGGCTCCCATGCGATCGGCGAGTCTACCGGTGGCGGTCTCCGATCAGGTTGCGTCCACGAGCTTCTCGCGCACTGCGTACATCGCCGCCTCCATGCGACTCCGCAGTTGCAGCTTCTCGAGAATGTTGCGCACGTGGTTCTTGACCGTGTTCTCGGCGATCACGAGCTCGGCCGCGATGTCCCGGTTGGAGAGCCCGCGAGCCACCAGCCGGAGCACCTCCAGCTCACGGTCACTGAGCCGGGGCACGTTCCCACGCTGCTCCTCGACCCGGCGCGAGAGCACGTTGAACTCCGTCAACAGGCGCGAGGCCATGGAGGGAGAGATCAGGCTGTGGCCCCGCGCGACGGCGCGCACGGCCTCGGGCAGCTCCTCGATCGAGACCTCCTTCAGGAGGTAGCCGGTGGCGCCGGCCCGCACCGCCGCGAACAGGTCCTCGTCCTGCTCGGAGACCGTGAGGATCGCCACCTTGACGCTCGGGACGGCCGCGCGCACGCGGCGCGTGGCCTCGATGCCGGAGACTCCCGGCATCCCGACGTCCATCAACACGAGGTCGGGAGTCAGCTCGACGATGCGTTCGACCGCGTCGAGACCGTCACCCGCCTCGCCGACGACCTCGATGTCGGCTTCGTCCTCGAGCACCAGCCGCACGCCGCGCCGGAACAACGCATGCGGGTCGGCCAGGAGGACTCGTATCGGCGGGTCGACCGAAACGGACACCGCGAGGTTCAGTCGGTCGCCTCGATCAGACCGAGCTGACCGTCGCGGCGGCGATAGATCACCGCGGCCACACCGGAAGCCGCGTTGGTGAACAGGTAGAAGTCGTGACTCAACAGCTCCATCTGCAGCGCGGCCTCCCCGACATCCATCGGCTTCACGTCGAACTGCTTGGTCTTCACGACCAGTCCCGACTCGCCGACGCTCTCCGACTCCGCGAGCTCCTCCTCGGCGCCGGTTCCGGCGACGCGCGCTCCTCTCGATCGCGTGCCGTTCTTGCGACCGACTCGCCGCTCGTGCAGCCGGCGCATCTGCTGCTCGACCTTGTCGAGGCTCCGGTCGAGCGCGATCACGTACTCGGTCGCGGCGGCGGTGCCCTTCACGAGGTGCTGCCGCACGTGCACGAGGATCTCACAGGTGTGCGAATCCTCGGCTCGGCGGGTCGGGTGGTGCTCGTAATCGACTTCGATGCGCCGCACGTCGCTCGCGAACTTGTTCACCCGTTCGACTTTGTCGACCGTGTGCGCCCGCAGCTTGGAATCAACTTCTGCGTGCTTGCCGACCACGACGATGTCCATCGTCACCCCCGTCGTCTGCTCGTTGGTACCGAATCAATGGGCCCCGCGATCGAGACCGTGCGGGGGAGTATAGGCAGCGGCCGGAGAGCGATCCGCCGGACGCGGCGTGCGCGCCACGGTGGCGGCGAGCACGTCGCGAGCGCCGCCACCACGCAGTACGCGTGCCGCAGCAGCCAACGTCGCGCCGGTGGTGACGACATCGTCGACGACGAGCACCGTACGCCCGGCAACACGTCCGACACCCCGCAACGCGGGACCGCCCCGGCGCGCTTCGGCCGCGAGCCCGGTCTGGGGTGGGCCGCCGTCTCGCGCGAGCAAGCGTTCGGGCCGGCAACCGAGCTCGGCCGCGACTGCGCTCGCGATCAGAGCGCCGTGGTCGACGCCGCGCGCGACGCGACGGCGCGCGCTCGCCGGGATCCACGTGACCGCGTCGAACGAAACCGGTGCATCGGCGCAACAACGCGCGAGCCGGGCGCCCAACCACCGCACCGCGACGCGCTCGTTGCGGTACTTCACACGCGCCACGAGCTCGCGCGCGACACCCTCGTATGCGAATGCAGCCGCAGACCAGGTCACACCGGGTACCGCGCGGCCACGGGGCGCGGCGCGCATCGACGCCGCGCACTCGGCGCATACGGGCTCGGCGCGCTGCCCGCAGCCGGGACACCGGCCGGGCAGGAGGACCGAGAGCAGGTCGTCTGAGAGCGCGCGCAACATGACCGGAACCTACGCACCGCCTGAGACAGGTCTCCCGGTCAGCCGAAGGAACGGGCTCGGCGCAGGTGCGACGGGAGCGAACGGGCGTACGGGCGGTGGGCAACGCCGACCTCGGTGACGATCGCGCTCACCAGCCGGGCCGGGGTCACGTCGAAGGCCGGGTTGCGAACCGCGGCGCCCGCCGGCGCGATCCGGTGACCGGCGATCGTGCGCACCTCGTCGGGATCGCGCTCCTCGATACGAATCGCGGCACCGTCGGGAGTCGCGGCATCGATGGTCGAGGTCGGCGCCGCGACGTAGAACGGGATCCCGTGATGACGCGCGAGCACCGCCAGTGCATACGTCCCGACCTTGTTCGCGACGTCGCCGTTCAGCGCGATCCGATCGGCGCCGACGATCACGAGGTCGACCTCTCCGCGCCCCATCAGCGACGCGGCCGCGCTGTCGGCGATCAACGTCGCGTCGATGCCGAGCCGGTCGAGCTCGAACATCGTGAGCCGCGCACCCTGCAGGAGGGGACGGGTCTCGTCGACCCACACGTGCGGCTCGCGTCCGCTTTCGGCCGCGGCGCGGATCACGCCGAGCGCGGTGCCGTAGCCGACGCACGCCAGGGCGCCGGTGTTGCAGTGCGTCAGGACTCTCGCGTGGAACGGCAGCAACGCGGCGCCGTGTGCGCCGAGTGCACGGTTGCGCGCGACGTCGTCGCGCGCGAGCTGCTCGGCCGCGGCGAGCGCCGACGCGGCATCCCCCGCCTCGTACGCCTCGAGTGCGAATACCACCCCCGCGCCGAGGTTCACCGCCGTGGGGCGTGCCGCGGCCAACCGCCCGGCCGCCGCGCGCACTTGGCGCCGCGTGCGCAGCGTGTGCGCCGCGAGCGCGACGCCGTAGGCGCCGGCGGCACCGAGCGCCGGCGCGCCGCGCACCGCGAGTGAGCGGATCGCGTCGATGAGCTCCTCGACGCTCGCGCAGTCGAGAAAGCGCACGTGACCGGGAAGCGCGCGCTGGTCGAGAATTCGCACCCGTCCGGCCCGCCACTCGATCGTCGCCAACTCGCCCGCCGGCGCGCCCGCGGCGCGGCGAGCGTTCACCGCGGTGCGCGGACCGCGGGATTCGTGCGGTCGACGAGCGACTGTGCGCGCTCGTTCACGAACGTCCGCCAGAAGTCTTCGGTGTCGTCGTGCGGCAAGATCCAGAACCGCTCCGCGCGGATTGCGTCGAGCACCGTGAGCGCCAGCTCGTCGGGCGCCATCCCCTGGTCGATGAGCGGCTGCAACGCGAGTGCGAATCCCGATGCCGCCCCGCCGGGATCCGGCCCGTCGGCGCCGGGGCGATTGCGCGCGCTGTCGGCGATCCGCGTGCGCACCCATCCCGGGCAGAGCACGGAGACCTTCACCTGGGGCGCCATCAGCGCCATCTCGTGGTGCAGCGTCTCCGAGATTGCCACCACCGCGTGCTTGCTCGCGTTGTACGGCCCCATGAACGGCCCGGCCACCAGCCCGGCAACCGACGCGGTGTTCACCACGTGCGCCTCGGGTTGCTGCATCAGGATCGGCACGAACGACCGCACGCCGTGGATGACGCCCCACAGGTTGACGCCCAGCACCCACTCCCACGTGTCGAGCGGCACCTCCCACGAGAGCCCGCCCGCGCCGACACCGGCGTTGTTGCAGAGCACGTGCACGGCGCCGAAACGATCGACCGCGGCGTCGGCCAGGCGCTGCACCTGCTCGGCGTCGCTCACGTCGGTGCGGACGCCCAACACTTCGGCGCCGCCGGCTTCGAGCTTGCCGACGGCCTCGCTCAACGCGGGCGCCTCGATGTCGGCGAGCACGATCTTCATCCTCTGCGCCGCGAACGCCGACGCGAGCCCGAAGCCGATCCCGCTCGCGCCCCCGGTCACGACCGCGACCCGATCAGTGAACTCCTGCATCCCCCACCTTCGCGCAAACGCGCCGTCCACACATCGAACCGGCGTGAGCAGGCGGTCTTCCAGACCGCGGTCCGGGAGACCGCTCACTCACGCCGGTTCACATGGTTACGTCAGTAGCGGTACATCTCCGGCTTGTAGGGGCCGGAGACGGGCACGCCGATGTACGCGGCCTGCTCCTCGGTGAGCGTGGTGAGCTTCACGCCGAGCTTGTCGAGGTGAAGGCGCGCGACCTTCTCGTCGAGGTGCTTGGGCAGCGTGTACACCTTGCGCTCGTAGAAGTCGGTGTGCGTGAAGAGCTCGATCTGGGCGATCACCTGGTTGGTGAAGCTGTTCGACATCACGAAGCTCG
>CAZLEC010000356.1:0-5275 GCA_964558245.1 uncultured Burkholderiales bacterium
CTGTTCGTGGTCACCGGCACGAACTAGCAGGAGTTCGCCACTGCGAAGCAGGCGGTGCAACAACAAGTCGCGTTCTACGGATCGACGCCGGCGTACCGCCCGGTGCTCGAGCTGCACGGCTGGGGCGATCTCCAACCCGAGCTCAACTCGCTCTCCAAGCAGGGCGAGTGGGTGAAGATGGGCGAGCTGATCGACGACGACGTGCTGAGTGCGTTCGCGGTGGTCGCCGAGCCCGACGAGATCGGTCCCGAGCTCATCCGCCGCTACGCGGGAGTCGTCGACCGCTGCTCCTTCTACGCTCCGTACCGTTCGGATCCCGAACGGTGGGCCGCGGTGATCAAGACGCTCCAGGCGGCCGGCTGACGTCGTCGGCGAAGCCGAGCACCGACCGGCAACACCGGTCGGGATCCTGCTGCGGTCCGAAGTGACCGCACCCGGGCCACACCTCGAGTTGTCCGTGCGGCAGACGGGCTGCGATCCGCGCGGCCAAGCGAGGGCCGATGTCGGTCGACACTTCGCCGCACGCGACGACGACCGGGGCCTGGATCTCCGGTAGGAAACGCCACGCGTCGTTGCCGGGCGCCATCGCGAAGACCCGCGCCTCGACCTCGGGCCGGCATTTCAGCTCGAGCACGCCGTCGCCGCGGTCCCGCAGCCCGTACTCGACGTAGGCCCGCAGCGACTCCGCGGTCATCACGTCGAGCGGACGTTTGGACGCGTACACGTCGAACGCCTCATCGACCGAGCTCCACTCGTTGCGCCGCTTGCGCGCGTTCGCGCTGAGCGGGAACTCGTCGGCCGAGGGAATGGTCCGATCGTCGGGGAACAGGATTGGCTCGTAGCACCAGATCCGAGCGAACGTTTCGGGACGATGCGCCTCGCCGAGCAGAAGCGAGGTGGCGCCCTTCGAATGGCCGCACGCGACGAGTGCGGGATCACCGGCGATCGCGAGATGGTCCGCGACAGCCAGCGCGTCGGCGGCGAAGCCGTCCCAGGAGTAGGCGTCGCCCGCGGGGTCGGGCGCGTCGCTGTCGCCGTGGCCGCGAAAGTCGAACGACCACACGTGCCGGCCCGCCGCGACGAGGCGCTCGGCCACGGGCGCCCAGGCCCGCCCGTGGAAGCCGGTTGGGTGCGCGAGCAGCGTCGGCGGTCCGGCACCGGCCCAGTCGTGCACGGCGAGGCGTCCGGCGGGGCCGTCGATGGAGTGTGAGCGGGGGACAGCGGTCATCGGCGTGCATCATCGCAGCCGCGGTACGTTTCGCGCGTGAGCGGACGCCTGCAGACGGTCGACGAGTGGCAGCGGCGAGGCAGCATGCACTCGCTGCTCGGGCACGATGTGTTCGTGATCGACGAGCCGGCCGTCGCCGACGAAGCCGAACCCGTGCTCGTGCTGCACGGCTTTCCGACGAGCACCTACGACTGGCAGCACGCGCTCGACGTGCTGCGCGCCCGCCGGCGGGTGGTGCTCCTCGACTACCCGGGCTACGGGTTCTCGGCCAAGCCCGACATCGCGTATTCGCTGTTCGCGCAGGCCGACGTGCTGGAGGCGTGCGCGCGTGAGCTCGGGCTCGCCGATGTCGCACTGGTCACCCACGACGTCGGCGACTCGATCGGTGGCGAGCTCCTCGCCCGTGAGCTCGACGGGACCCTCGGCTTCCACGTGACCCGGCGCGTGCTCACGAACGGCTCGATCTACATGGACCTCGTGCAGCTGTCGAAGGGCCAGCTCGGCTTGTTGGCGTTGCCCGACGCCGCGCTCCCGCCGGAGTCGCGCTTGCCGGCCGACGGCATCGCGACCGGATTGCACGTGACGTTCGCGCCGGGCTCCGCAGTCGATCCCGACGAGCTGCGCAACATGGCCGAGCTCGTGACGCGCGGTGAGGGCGACCGCGTGCTCCCTCGGATGATCCGCTACATCGAGGAACGCAAAGTGCACGAGCACCGCTGGACGGGCGCGATCGAATCCCATCCCGCGCCGTTGCACGTGATCTGGGGTGACCTCGACCCGATCGCGGTATGGCCGATGGCCGAGCGTCTGTGTTCGGTGCGGGCCGACGCGCGGCTGGACCGGCTCGACGGCGTGGGTCACTACCCGATGGTGGAGGCGCCCGAGCGGTTCAACGCCGCGCTCGAATCGGCGCTCGCGTAACGCGCCTGCTGCGGGCTACGGCAACTGGGAGTGCACCCACGCGTCGAGCGCGGGACCACTCTCGAAGCTGGAGATCAGCGCGTAGCGCGGTGCGTTGCCGTTGTGCACGACGACATGCCAGAGGCGTTGCGTGTCGAGCACGAACCGCGCGCCCCGGTGCAGGTCGAGCCTCACCTCGGTGGCGGGGTCGGGGAGGCCGTCGGGCCCGCAGTCCATCAGGAGCATGTAGCTCTCGGGAAAGTCGGTGAGCTCGATCCACGAACGCACGACCCAGCCGTCGGACTCCGGGTTGAAACGATTGTTGTCGTCGCGGTGGAAGCTGCGGAACGCGGTGTCGTGGTCTTGGGGCTCGAGCTTGATCGTGCGGACCCGGCCGAAGTCGGCGCCGACCGCCTCGACCTCGTGGGCGAGCGTGGGGCACTTCGCCGCGTTCGAAGTGAAGCGCGCGCCCTTGTCGGGCCGTTCGTCGCCCTTGTTCCAGAAGCCCCGGCAGTCGAGGTTGCCGTCGGCGGTCGCGATGGGCGCGAAGTTGGTGTCGCCGCCGCTCTTCCAATCCATGTACTCGAGGTCGAGGTACTCGTGCTCGGGCACGACGAGGGGCAGGTCGCGCAGTTGCACGAACCCGCGCTCGCGGAGCACGTCGAGGCGGGGATGGGGCGTGTCGAGGGGGATCTCGCACGACCAGTGATCGGCGTTGGGCCAGAAGGTGGTCGTCACCGCGTCGAGTGTAGGAGCGCCGATGCCCGGAACCCGGCTTCGGAGTCAGGGTGCAGTCGGTGTTCTGTCTCAGGCTCGGAGCGATCAGCTCTCGAACTTCTCTTTCAGCGCGACGACGGCTCCTTCGTAGGTCCCCTGGAAGAGCGGGAGCAGGTCGTCGGGCTCCACTTCGACGGTCCACGTGAGGTGCGTCCCGTCGCCTTCGGCATCGACCGAGATCGTCGCGAGGTGCGAGACCAGGTTGGTCATCGGTGACTCGATCATGCTGTAGGAGAGGCGCCGCGCGTCGTCGTCGAGGTCGCGGAGTTGCTCCTTCACGGAGATGCCCATGGTGCCGACGGTGCGTACGTCGCCGTCGACCGTGCAGGAGTCGATACCGGGCATGTAGTCGGTCAGCGCGCCGAACTCGCGCAGGACCTTCCAGATGTCGTCGGGGTTGCGTGCGATCGAGGCCTCGGCCTTGCCACTTGCCATCGTGTGCGTTCTCCCTGTGTCGCGCCGCGTCGGATCGGCGGGGCGCTCATCATGTCATCCGGTATGCGCCCGGCGCCGAGAAGATGCCGCGTTGCCACCGGTCGGGCGTCAAGATCAGCGCCCGCGGATAGTCCTCGAACATCCAGCGGGCAAAGTTGCGTCGTGTCCACGGAGTCAGTCCCGCGGCCGCGATCGCGGCCCGGGCGCCCAGCGGCGACCGGAGCAGCGCCTGCAACACCGACGCGAATCGCAGATCACGTCCGAGTGCGCTTGCGACGCCGCGCCGGTAGCGCGCCGCCACCTCCTCCGGAGTGTCGCCCGTCGCAATCGCCTCCGCGGCGAGTGCTCCGGTCTCGAGCGCCTGGGCGACGCCCTCGCCCGTCATCGGGTCGACGACGCCCGCCGCGTCACCCACGAACAACACGCGCCCGCGGGCGAGGCGGGCCGGGTCGTAGCGCGTCGGGATCGGCCACGCGCGCACGGGTTCGGTCGGTCGCGCCCGCGGCCCGAGCACCGACCGCAGTGTCGGGCGTGCGAGCAACTCGGGCCACAGGTCCTTGAGGTCGCGTCCACTGCGTCCGTCGGCGCGCAGCACGCCGTATCCCACGTTCGCGCCGCCGCCCGGAAGCGGGAAGATCCACGCGTACCCCGGGAGCAGATCGCGTTCGAACAGGACCCAGAGCCGATCGTCGTCGACGTCGGCGAAGTACTGCCGCACCGCGTGCCACTCGCCGAGATCGCGAGGAGCGTCCGGCTCGAGCGCGCGGCGAATGGGCGACCAGTGCCCGTCGGCCGCGATCACGTGGCGCGCGTGCAGCGACGCCCCACCGGCGAGCACGATCTCGACGTCGTCGGTGGTGGTTGCGACCTTCTCGACTGCGCACTGCTCGCGAACGTCGACGCCGAGCCGGCGCGCGAGCCCGACGAGCGCGGCATCGAGGTCGCGGCGGGCCGCGACGACCGCGTGGAGCCCGTCGTCGTCGGGCAGCGGGAGGGTCACCCGGCGGCCCGACGGCGAGACGAGCACCGCCTCGCGTATCGACGCGACGCCGACGCCGAGCAGCTCGGCGCGGGTGAGACCGAGCGACTCCAGGCGCCGGAGCGCACCGGTCGTGAGCCCGTCGCCGCACGTCTTGTCCCGCGGGAACTCGGCCTTGTCGACGCAGACGACGGAAGCGCCGAGGGCCGATGCCGTGATCGCGGCCGCGATGCCGCCGGGACCCGCCCCGACCACGACGACGTCGACGACCTCGCTCACTGCGGCGACGGTACCGGCGCGACGGCGGGTCCGACGCACTTCGGTGCCGGAGCGGGTCCGGCGGACCGGCGCCGGTGCCGGTGGGGAGACCGCTCGCCCCCGGCTCCACCACCGGCCCGTTTCGACGTGCGGGCCCCTCGCTTGCCACAATCACTGGCTGCGTGGGCGCCCGGTGGCGTCGACGCGTCCCACCAAGAGGAGTCGTATGAACGTCGTCGTCTGCGTCAAGCAGATCCCCGATCCCGCGGTGCCCGGCGCACTTGCCGCCGACAACACGCTCGACCGTTCGGGCAAGCTGATTCTCGACGAGTCCGACAGCTACGGCGTCGAGATGGCGTTGCAGCTCGTCGACGCGGCCGGCGAGGGCGAGGTCACGCTGGTCTCGATGGTCCCCAACGGCGAAGTGTCGGGCTTGCGCACCGCGCTCGCCATGGGCGCCGCCAAGGCCATTCTCGTCTCCGACGACGCGCTCGCGGGCTCCGATGCGCTGTCGACCGCGAAGGTGCTCGCCAAGTGCGTCGAGCGGGCCGGCGGCATCGACCTCGTGCTCGCCGCGACGGAGGCCACCGACGGTTACACCGGCACGGTGCCCGCGCAGATCGGTGAGCTCCTCGGGTGGCCGTCGCTCACGTTCGCGAAGCACATCGAGATCGCCGACGGCAAGGTGAAGATCCAAC
>CAZLEC010000357.1:0-5274 GCA_964558245.1 uncultured Burkholderiales bacterium
GACGCCTCTGGCATGGCTGATCACTACGGCCCGGCGCAAGGCGGTCGATAGCCTCCGACGAGATAGAGCGTTCGCGTCCCGCCTTGCCATCCTGCACATCGAGGCGGAGCAACTCGTTCCCGCACCACCGGATCCGGAAACCAACGACATCCCCGACGAGCGGTTGCGCCTGTTCTTCACCTGTTGTCACCCGGCGTTGTCACTCGAGGCGCAAGTTGCACTGACGCTGCGCTGTCTCGGAGGTCTTTCTACGACCGAGGTCGCGCGCGCGTTTCTGGTGGGCGAGTCAACGATGCAACAACGCATCGTCCGAGCCAAGCGCAAGATCCAGTCAGCTCGCATACCGTTTCGAGTGCCGGAGGGCCAAGAGCTTGCTGATCGTCTTCCTGCGGTGCTGCACACGCTGTACTTGATCTTCACCGAAGGCCATGCCGCGAGCACGGGAGCGGAGCTCGTGCGAGTTGACCTCTCGGAGGAGGCGATCAGGCTGGCCCGCATCTTGCACCGACTTCTCCCCGGAGAAGCTGAGGTAAGCGGTTTGCTCGCGTTGTTCTTGTTGGTCGATGCCCGCCGAGCAGCGCGTATCGATACCACGGGCGAGCTGGTTCCTCTCGATGACCAAGACCGAGCCCTTTGGGACACCGAACGCATCGCCGAAGGATGTGATCTGGTCGTCGTGGCGTTGCAGACGCCATCCCCGGGTCCTTACTCCGTCCAGGCTGCTATTGCCGCCGTGCACGCCGAAGCAGACAGCGTGGAGACGACCGATTGGGTGCAGCTCGTGGCGCTCTATGACGTTCTCTCCAGGATCTCTCACTCTCCCGTAGTCCAGCTCAACCGAGCAGTCGCGATCGCGATGCGCGACAACCCGGAGGCCGGACTGGCGTTACTAGATTCGCTCGAGGCGAGCACGCTGCGCGACTACCACCTCCTGCCAGCCGCGCGGGGAGACCTCCTGCGCAGGATCGGGCTGAAGGAGGAAGCGGCATCGGCCTACCGAGCTGCGCTCGACCTCGTCAAGAACGATCGGGAGCGGAGCTTCCTCCTTCGGAGGCTGGCCGAGCTTCGACCATCGCAGCTGCCGTAGCTCCGGTGGACTCGTTGCGGTAGCCATTCGCAGAGCTCGTCACGGCCGGCGTACACATGCCCGTTTGCGCGAGGAGCGCGGGGATGCGGCGGTGTCGGCGACCTGACCGATGCGCTTGTGTGGTTGACCGGCTGGCAGTTGACCGGACCCAAGATCCGGCGGCGCGGCCATGAGAACCAGCCGCGGTCCGGCAGCCGAGCCCCACATCGCGCGTACTCGTGGTCCGGCAACCATTCCACCCACGCTCCCGAGGCTCGGCCGTGCTGTTGCTATTTGGTTATGCGCTGTCGAGAGTCGTTTGCGAGTTCGCATCCCCCTCGTTGTGGGGGGGTAAAGACCTGTTATGGCGCTCTAGCAATACCAAAGCGCATGGCTCTCTATCGTCGTATGGCCCCTCGCGGTTGCACCTTGTGGGGCGCGTGCGAGATCCGTAGCGTCCAGTGTGCTGTTAGGCCGCCTGCGGGGATGGTGGTGATCGTTTTATGTCGCGGTCTGCGGGATCGGGCACGAGAGCTACTCGAACGTACGTCGTGCCGTTTGCGATCACGGCGATGTCGATTGCGCTCGGTGTGGGTGTGCTGGTGACGAGTGGTCTTCCGGGCTCGCCGGTCGGCGCGGCGGCGTCGTGTGACGTAAATGTCGATGTGGGCGGCGGCCACGGGCCCATCACGACGATTCAAGCCGGTATCGATGCCGCGACCGCGGGTCAGACGGTTTGTGTGTATCCCGGCCTGTACAACACGGACCACGCGACGGCGCGAAACCCGAATACCGGTGGCCCGGGGACGAACGACTTCAACATCTTCGTCGGTCACAATCAGACCGGGGTGACGATCCAAGGCGTCGACACCTCGGGGAACGCGATCACGACCGCGCCCGAAGGGGTGCCATCCACTGCCGCGCCGGTCATCGAAGCAGCCGGCATTTACCCGGTCTTCGGATCGTCCAACATCTTCATACAGGCCGACAACGTCACCTTGCGTGGCTTCGAGATCAACGGCGATCCGAACTTCATCGCGAAGTCGGTAGAGATCGACGGCAATGGCGACACCGTCACCGATGACGCGTTCACACCGTCGACCGTGTACAGCGGCGCCGGGGACCTCGCGCCGTCAATCTTCCACGGCGGCACCGGGATCTATATCAGTGACTTCAATTTTGTGACTGGTAGCAACACGTCGACCGTCCAGAGCTACACATTCACGGACAACACCTTCGACGGTGGCCAGAAAGGTGCGGGTATTTACATTGCGAGCGGTGCCGGTTGGACCGGTCCGGCAAGCGGGCGCGTGATCTCGGGCAACAAGTTCTCCAGCACGGACGACGCAATCGACTTCGCCGGTCCGACACCGAACATCGCTTGGCTGTTGTACCCAGTCGGTGCTGCCACGATCACCGGAAACACCTTCGCGAACACTTCGAATCGCCACGTGCTCGTTTGGGGATCCGGCGGTCCGGGCGTCGGGTACGCCTCGCCGGATTGGTGCGGCATCATGTCCTCCAACACGTTCGACGCCGGCTCCTTTACCTGGCAGGGCTCGACTACATGCCCCGGCGGCACGGCTCGAACCTGGTCGGAGCCGAGCGGAAGCGGTGGCGGCAGCTACACCAACATTGCCGGTCTCTACAGCACGATCCAGAAGTACGGCATCAACAAGTCGGTTGCCGGAGACACGGTGCAGGTGCTGGCGGGAACGTACAACGAGGATGTGACGATCGGCCACCAACTGACGCTGATCGGGGCGCAGGCGAGTGTCGACGCACGCACTCGGCCCTATCCGCCGACACCGAGCTCTGAATCCATCATCACGGGGATCGGCTCCGGCTACACCTGGCCGGTATGGGTTCAGGCAAACGACGTGAAGGTGGACGGGTTCACCGTGGAAGGCGGTACAAGCTGTTGCGGTGGGGCGGGCGTGTATCTCGTCGGGACGCACGGCACCCAGTTCGTCAACAACATCGTGGCGAACAACACCGTCGGACTGTTCCTCGCGAACAGCCTCGGCTCGGACCCGACCCTGGTGCAGCACAATCTCTTCGCCGACAACACCAAGGCCGGAGCTGCGTCCGGCAACGACATCTACGCCGACGAGTTCACGGCCGGTGGTGCAGTAAATGGCGCGACGATCAACGCGAACCGGTTCACGAACAGCAGCTTCGTTGACAACGGGTGGGCGGTCGACCTGTCGAACATCGGGTTACCCCAATTCTCGAACGTCGTTGTTTCGAACAACACCATCGACAATCACGGCCGGGGCGTCGTCTTCTACGGGACGACGAACTCGTCGGTGACCGCCAACACCTTCACCCCGGGAGCGACGAACCACTACGGCGTTCTGTTGTGCGGCGATGACCCGAGCTGCTACGTGCCCTCGTATACGCCTCCGGGCATCCCGGACACGAATATCTCCGTCACGCTCAACTCGCTCGGTTGCGCGTCGTGCGTCGGCCAGGGAGTGGAAGTCCTCGATGCCAACGGCCCTTCAACCGGCGTGCTGGTCAACCGCAACGACCTCCACGGACTTCCGGTCGGCATCTCGAACAACGGCGCGGCGAACGTGGACGGCACTTGCAACTGGTGGGGTTCGGCGTCCGGGCCCGCCGTCGGGCAGTCCATCGGTGCCGTCACGAGCGCGCCCTGGCTCACCGCGGCCTCCCCGCTGGCCACCGCGGCGTGCAACTCGCCCTCGGCTCCGACTCCGCCGACGATCGGTTTCGCCGACAATGGCGGCGTGGGAGTGGTGTCGGTCTTCTTCACGCCGGGCGCCAACGGTGGGAGTCCGATCACGAGCTTCACCGCGACGTGCACCTCGTTGCAGGGCCACGGCTCAGCCTCCGCCTCGGGTTCCGGAAGCCCGATCCTCGTCACGGGACTGGTCGGCAACACCCCGTATTCGTGTTCGGTCACGGCGACAAACTTGATCGGAACGAGCGGCCCGTCCGGCGCGTCAAACGTGACCTTCCCGGCTTCGAGCACGGACACAGAGGGCGGTGGTGGCGGTGGCACCGGTGGGTGCACCGTCACACCCACAGCCCCACTCACTCCGTCGGCAGCGTCCGAGGCGTTCCCGGGTGCCGCGGTGAGCTGGGCACCACCGCACAGCGGCTGCATCGCCGGCTACATCGTCACGCCCTACCTCAATGGCGTCGCGCAGCCACCCACGCTGGTTCCCGGCACGGTCACGACCACGGTCATCCGGGGTCTCATCGCCGGCGACTCCTACCGGTTCACGGTCGCAGCCGAGAACGGCAGCGTCGCCGGGCCGGCATCGGTGATGACGTCGGCGGTCACGATCGGCACTCCGGGCGCGGCCGCGGCGATCAAGGTCGCGAAAGTGGGTAAGGGGGCCGTGAAGGTCACGTTCACCGCGGCGAAGAGCAACGGCGCACCGATCAAGCGATACACGGCGACGTGCACCTCAACGAACGGCGGGAAGACCAAGTCGAAGGTTGGAAAGGCGAGCCCACTGATTGTGAGCGGACTGACAGTCGGCAAGACCTACTCGTGTTCGGTAACGGCATCGAACGGTCGGGGTACGGGGCCGGCATCGAGGCGGTCGTCAGCCATCAAGACATAGCCCGAGTCTCGTGTTCACGCGCGGGCCATCGGGTTTCTCGCCTCGCCGAGTCTGGTGTGGTTACTCCGAGTGTGGTGCCGGGGTTGGCGCATCTCGTCACAACCGCGTCGCTGCTGCTCGATCCGGGGATCCGTCCCAGGGCCGTCTCCGAGATGCTCGAACACTCCGCCGTCGGGATCGCGCTCGACCTGTATTCGCACATCACGCCGACATATACCTCTGGCCGTAGATCCGGCTCGGCGAACACGGAGGCCCAGGTCAGCACCCGTAGCGCGGCGGTTTGAGCATCGGTTTCCGGACTGCTCGCACGCACGCGTGCCCTCGCGGTCCGCGCGCCGTTCGATGCCACGAAACCGGTCGGGCGCTGCAGCGACGACCGCTCGAGAACTGGCGACGTGCGCCGCGCCTCGTACGCAACAGCACTCCGGAGACGCCCCGACGCGGAGTTAGGCCGTAAGTTTGGCCGTAACCGGGCCCTCCATCGGGGTTCGCGAATGCATAGGCGCAGTCCAGCCCTCGTCCCTCGTAGCTCAGGGGATAGAGCATCGGTTTCCTGGCATTGCGCGACACATGTTTGTATGCGCGTGCGTCACTCGTCTTCACACGCGC
>CAZLEC010000358.1:0-5270 GCA_964558245.1 uncultured Burkholderiales bacterium
CAGAACCGCGGCGAGCGCAGGATCGTCGGACGCCGTCATCGCCTCCAGTGGCGCGGGCCGCTACCTGGTTGCGGGCGTTACGCCGAGGATCTCGGCGTAACGGCCCACCATCAGGTCGCGTCCCTTGACCTTCGCCACGGTTTCCCGGGGCATGAGCTCGTCGAGGCCGGGGAGCTGGCCGGAGCCGCCGTCGGGCCCGATCGGCAGCACGATCGCAGGTGGGACCGGCTCGTATCGCGCGAGGTCTCGCTCCCCCGCGACGAGCTTGCGGATGTTGTCGGCGACGAGCTGCGCCTGACGGCCGGCCCGGCCGGCCATCTTCGCGTCGACGTTCGACGCGTCGCCGATGGCGAACACGTGCTCGTGGCCGTCGAGTTGCAGCGTCGGTCGCACGGCGATGAAGCCGTCGGGCCCGCGAGCCGCGGCCAGGTCGGCACTCAGGTATTCGGTGACGGGTGCGACGCCGAAACACCGGAACCACATGTCGGCGGTGATCTCGGTGCCCGACGTGGTGACCACGGTGAAGGTCTCGCGGGTCGCGGGACGGACCGGCGGGAGCTCGCGCAGCTGTTCGCCCAGGCGCAGCTCGACGCCCCGCTCGAGCAGTTGCCCGCGGAGCTCGGCACGCAGCTCGGGCCGGAAATCTCCGGCCATGAGGTCGTCGGCACTGTCGAGCAGCACCACGTGCTTGTCGGGCCACTTCGAGGTGATCTCACCGGCGAGCTCGATGCCGACGGCGCCGGCGCCGACCAGGAGGACGCGACCGGCATCCGTCAGCGCGTCGTGCGCGGCCCGGTACTCGTCGATCGCGTCCGCGGTGCGATCGGCGTCGGTATTGGCCGGGAACGGATACGTGGAACCGGTGGCGAGCACGATGTAGTCGGCGCGGATCTCGGCGCCCGACGCCAACGCGACGCGCTCCGAGTCGACCGCGACGGCGCGGTCGTGCACCACGCGACCGTTCGCGAGCAGGTGGTCGTACGGCAAGAAGATGCTCGGGAGGAACGCGGGGTCGACGAGCGCGCGCAACGTCGCGACGTTGTGCACGAACGCGTCCTTCGGCTCGACGAGTACCACCTCGAACTCCGCGTCGAGCGCCTTCGCGACGTTGACACCTCCGTAACCGCCGCCCACCACGACCACGACCGGTCGCGTGGATCGCCCGGAAGTCATGAGCGGTCGGGCATCAGCGCGGGGCGACGTCGGCGCGTTCGAGCAGGTCGCTGAGCTCGGCGTCGAGGTCGTCGGCCGTGCCCTCGATGTGGACGTTCGGGAGAACCCGCGCGAGCCAGTGCGGGAGCCACCAGTTCGCGTCACCCAGGAGCTCCATCGTCGCCGGCACCAGCACCATGCGCACGAGTGTCGCGTCGATGAAGATCGCGGCGGCCAGACCGAGCCCGAATTCCTTGATCACGCGCTCACCGCCGAGCACGAAGGAGCCGAACACGCAGACCATGATCGCCGCGGCGGCGGTGATGACGCGAGCAGTGTGGGCGAGCCCGTCGGCGACCGCTTCGGCGTTGTCGTGCGTCTTGTCGAATTCCTCCTTGATCCGGCTCAGCAGGAAGATCTCGTAGTCCATGCTCAGCCCGAAGATGACGGCGAACATCATCATCGGGATGAAGCTCTCGATAGGTCCCTTCTGACCCACCCCGATGATCCCGGCGCCCCAACCCCACTGGAAGACCGCCACGAGGAGCCCGTACGCGGCGCCGATCGACAAGACGTTCATGATCACGGCCTTGAGCGGGACGACGAGCGACCGGAACACGACGAGGAGCAACAGGAACGACAACCCGAGCACGACGAGCATGAAGATCGGCAGGTGCGATCCGAGGAAGTTCGAGAGATCGATGAACGTGGCGGTGGTGCCGCCGATGTGCACGACGAGCCCGGTGCCGGCGACGGCTGCCGGGATCACCCGCGCCCGGAGCTCGTGGATCAGCGCAACGGTGTGCTGGTCCTGGGGGCCGGTGCTCGGGATGACCTGCATCACCGCCGCCGTGCCGGAGGGGCCGAGGCTCGGCGGTGTCACGTCGACGACGCCGGGCACGTGCGAGATCGCGGACCGCAGGGCCGGCAGCGCGCGCGCGGCACCCTTGTCGGGAACTTCGATCGCGACCAGGAGCGGGCCGTTGAACCCGGGCCCGAATCCCTTCGCGAGCTGGTCGTAGGCGAGACGCGTGGTGTCCGACTTCGGGTTGTTCCCTGCGTCGGTGTTGCCCAGCGTGATCGAGAACACCGGAATCGCGAGCGCGACGAGCACGACGAGACCGGCCGCGCCGAAGGTCCACGGCCGGTGTTGGATCACCCGGCTCCACCGGTAGGCAAGCGTCGCGCGGTCGGTTCGAGTGCCGCGCTTGGTCCACGGCAGGGCGAGCTTGTCGATGTTGAGGCCGACGAAACCGAGCACCGCCGGGAGCAGCGTGACCGACGCCAGCATCGTGAGCACGACCGCCAACGACGCGCCCACCGCGAGCCCGCGCACGAACGACAAGCCCATTGCGAACATGCCGAGCAGCGAGATCACGACGGTGGAGCCCGCGAACACCACGGCCTTACCCGACGTCGTCACCGACTTGACGACGGCGCGCTCGGGATCGAGCCCGTTGTGCAGGCCCTGTCGGTAGCGGGTGACGATGAACAGCGCGTAGTCGATCCCGACGCCGATGCCGATCATCGCCGCGAGGATGCTCGCAAAGCTCGGCATCGAGAAGACGTTGGCGAGCAGGCTCACGCCCGCGAGGCCGACACCGATGCCGAACAGCGCGGTGAGGATGGGCAGGCCCATCGCGAGCACCGAGCCGAACGCGATCAACAGGATGACGATCGCGGCGAGGATGCCCACACCTTCGGTGCCGCCGGGCGGCTTGCGGCTCTGGAACATCAGGCCCGACAGCTCGACGTCGAAGCCGGGCGCCTTGGCCCGGAGCGCGATCTGCTTCACCGCGTCGGCCGTGGAATTCTTGAGCCGATCGATGTTCGCGTCGAAGTGCACCTCGGCGAACGCGATCTTCCCGTCGGTCGAGATCTGGCGCACACCTTGCGCGCGATACGGACTGGAAACGCCCACGACGTGCGCGGCGCGCGCGATCTGCGCGAAGAGCGCAGTGGCGCGGGCTTCGATCGCCGCGCTCTTGACCCCGGCCGGCGCCGCGATCACGACGTCACCGGTCGCGCCCGATTGGGTCGCGAACCGCTGTGACAGCAGGTCCTGGGCTTGTTGTGAGTCGCTCGCCGGAAGCTTGAAGCTCATCGACGACTTGCCACCGGCGGCCGCGCTCGCGAACTGGCTGCCGACGAGCAACACCACCCACAGACCGAGCACGAGTCGCCGGCGCCGATAGCACCAATGCGCCAGACGACTCAGCACGCGAGCTCCTTCTGCCGGGGGAACGAGGGAGAGCCTCACGATGGTATGTGCCGCCCGGCGTGGTGCTCGACGCGAGCGTGCCGCAGTCGAACCGGTCAACTGCCTTAAGTTGGTGACTGAATTGTGTCGCGCCCGGCGCCGAGCGACAGAGGATCGACGATGTCTTACTCGAGAGGGGGCGGTGCGCGCGGTCTTGCCGGCGCGCTCGTCTGTGCGTCGGTGGTCACGGCCGCGGTCGGCCTCCCGTCGAATGCCGTCGCCCAAGCGGGAGCCTCGGCCGCGCCCATTCCGCTTGCGATCACTGCCGACGGCGCGACTGCGCACGCGATCAAGAGCAACACTCGCCAACTCGACTTCGGCTCGCGCCGCGCCGGTACGTACTTCGGCGACGAATCGGCGACCATCGTGAACACCGGCAGCCAGTCGGTCACCATCAATCGGATCGCGTTCCACGGCGGCGACGCGGCCGACTTCGTCGTCGGTACGACCTGTTTCCCGCACGGGCGGCCGTCGACGCTCGCTCCGCACGCGAAGTGCGTGATCAAGGCCATCTTCACGCCGCACGCGTACGGTGTGCGCACCGCGACCATCGGCATCAGCGATTCGGCATCGTCGACGGTGCAGCCGTTGACCCTGCGCGGTATCGCAACCGAGGGGTACTACATCGCCGGCCCGCGCGGCGGCGGCGCGCGCTTCGGCGATGCGGTGTTCCACGGCGATCGGGGCAAGCGGGCACTCAACAAACCGACGATCTCGCTCACCGCGACGTCGTCGGGCGCGGGCTACTGGCTCGTCGCATCCGACGGCGGCATCTTCTCGTACGGAAACGCACACTTCTACGGCTCGACCGGATCGCTGCGCCTCAATCGCCCGGTGGTCGGCATGGCAACCGATCGTGCGAACAACGGCTACTGGCTCGTCGCATCCGACGGCGGCATCTTCACCTTCGGGCACGCCGGCTTCCACGGCTCGACCGGTGGGATGCACCTCAACCGGCCGATCATCGGCATGGCGGCGACGCGATCGGGCAACGGCTACTGGCTGGTCGCGTCCGACGGCGGCATCTTCACCTTCGGCGACGCGAAGTTCTACGGCTCCGTGGGCGCGACTTCGCGCAGCCATCCGATCGTCGGCATGGCGACGACGCCCTCGGGCCACGGATACTGGCTCGTCGCGCGCAACGGCCGCGTGTTCGCGTTCGGCGACGCACGGGTTCACGGGGCCGACGGCTCGCGCGACATCGGCGTCGTCGTCGGCATGGCCCCGACCGCCGACGGCCGCGGGTTCTGGCTCCTGAACACGCAGGCGCACGTGATCCCTTTCGGCGACGCGCGCTTCTTCGGCGATCTGCACCGGAGTGGTCTCGCGACCGTGGTCGGTATCGCCGCCACGGCGCCGGGCGTCGGTTCCAAGGGCAGCGCCGGCGTCGTCGACGCGCCGACCGCGGCCGCGCTCAACGCTCGCTTGTCCGCCCTGGCCGCGCGGTTCGGCCTACGATCGAGGCCCGCGTGAGCATCCGCAGTCAGCGCCGGCGGGCGCGATCGTTGCTCGTGATCGCGGTCTTGTACGCGGTCATGGTGCAAGGACCCCAGTTGGTGTCGACGAACGACACCGCCACGTTCGCACCCGCCGAACGCATCGCCGCCCAGGAGACAGCCCGCGCGCGGGAGGTCGACGCCACTTCGGTGGGACCCACTGGAGTCGAGGCCGACTGGGTCGAACGCGAGAACGCCCGCCCGGGCACCCCGGGTTGGGAGATCGCGCCCACCGCGGCTCACGGGATCGAAGGTTTCGCCGATCGCAGCTACGCGGCGGCGGGCGATCCGGTGCAGCTCTACGTGTCGACGACGGCTCGCACGTTCCGCGTCGAGGCCTTTCGGATGGGCTACTACGGCGG
>CAZLEC010000359.1:0-5261 GCA_964558245.1 uncultured Burkholderiales bacterium
ACCTGGCGCCAGCGGCGCAGCGCCCGCGTGAAGGCTTCCTGCGCGGCCTCCTCCGCTACTGACCGGTCACCGAGCGCGATTGTGAGGGTCCGTGCGAGATCGTCGTAGTGGGTCGCGTAGAACTCGTCGAACCCGCGCCCGGCCATACAGGGATGACGCTAGGGGTCGGCGAAAGGTTTAGTCGCCGATCGAGGCAGGCGTCGGAGTGGCGGCGGCAATGGCGGCGAGGGCGTACCTCACGACCTCCTCGTCGCGCATGGTCCGGCCCTGCTCGGCCGCCTCCTTGAACCGGTTGGCGCCGAGACGTGAGGAGAGCCGCCGGACTGCCTGGTCGAAGTCGTCGGCGTTGCCGGGACCGAGCGGCAACGCGTACAGCACGCCGGCCGCGTCGAGCGCGCCGTAGATGGTCGCCGCGACCTCGTCGTGGCCGAGTGACTCGAAGATCGCGAACACGTGGCGCAGCGAGAGCCACTGGTTCGCCCAGTCGCCGCCGCGGAACCACGTGTCGATGACGTCGTGATAGCCGCGCAACGCGTCGATCGCTGCGCCGGACTTCGCGCGTATCCACAACGCCTCGGTGAGCGCGAAGGCCCGGATCCAACGGTTGTCGACCGTCTCGCCGTGTTGCACGCTCCGTTCCAGGAGCTCGAGCGCGCGGGCGGGATCGGTCTGCTCGACCGACAGGCCAAGCGCGTACATCGCCTGCGCGTGCGCGGTCGGACTCCCGCACTTCGCGGCCGCGGCCGCGGCGCTCTCCGCGAGTTTCGCGCCGGCACCACCGTTGCCGACCGACGTTTCGGCGACCGAGAGCATGTAGCTCGCGTGCGCGGTGATGCACGGCGCGGCTTCGGCGTCGATTGACGCGAGCATGCGGTTCATCCACGGTCGCGCCTCGGTCTCGCCGTCGCGGTAGAAGAGCGCGTTCCCGATCGCCCGTTCGGCCAGGCCGTCGGTGGACGTGCCCAGCCGCTCCGCCGCGGCGACGGCGCGCTCGCCGATCGCAACGGCTGCGTCGAGCTCGCCGTGCACGAAACGTCCGTACGCGACGACACCGAGCACGATCGGGTACCGCGGGTGCTCGTCGGCGCCCGGCATGACGACCGCGGCGTCGGCCCATGCGAGCAGCTCGTAGCGGATACGTCGCCACGCGTACTCGCGCAGCGCGACCACGAGCCGAAACGCGCGGTCGACGTCGGCGCCGGCGAGCGCGGTCGCGTGGGCTTCGCGCATGTCGTCGAAGGCCGCGTCGAGCTCCCGCGTCCACCGCGCTTCTTCGGGCCCGTTGAGCCCGCCGCCCGCGGCCTCGGCCAACTCGACGTGCACGTGCGCGTGGGCCGCGTGCACCGCCGCCGACTCGGCGCGGGCCGCGAGCCGGTCGCGCCCGAACTCCCGCAGCGTCTCCAGCAGTGAATAGCGCGTCCGCGAGCCCGAGCGTTCCATCACTACCATCGACTTGTCGACGAGCGCGGTCAGCAGCTCGGCAACGTCGACCTCGTCGATGCCGAGCCCGGCGCACACCAGTTCGGCGCGTTCGATGTCGAACGAGCCCGCGAACGTCGAGAGCCGCTCGAACACGCGCTGCTCGTGCTCGGTGAGCAACTCGTACGACCACTGCACGAGATCGCGCAGCGTTCGGTGGCGCGGATCGGTCGAGCGCCGCGCGCCGGCCAGCACGCGGAACCGCTCCGGGAGGCGCTCGGCGAGCTGCTCCGGGCTCATCGAGCGCATGCGCGCCGCGGCGAGCTCGAGCGCGAGCGGCACACCGTCGAGCCGGATGCAGATCTCGGCAACGGCTTCACTTGTCGCCTCGTCGAGCTCGAAGTCGTGACGCACCGCGCGCGCCCGCTCGACGAACAACTGCACCGCGGGGATCTCGGCCAGTGTCTCCAACTGCTCGTCTCGCCGGGCCGGCACCGGCAGGGGCGGTACCGACCACACGACCTCGGCCGCGATCCCGAGCGGCTCGCGGCTCGTCGCCAGCACGTGGACGTTCGGGCACCACCGCAACACGAGGTCGACGAGCTCGCTGGTCGTGTCGAGCACGTGTTCGCAGTTGTCGAGCACGAGCAGGAGCTCCTGGCCGCCGATCATCTCCACGATCGAATCCGGGAGCGAACGGTTGGGCCGCTGCTGCACGTCGAGCGCGTCACCGACCGCGGCGGGGACCGCGCTCTCGTCGCGCACCGGGGCGAGCTCCACGAGCCGCGCCCCGTCGGCGAACTGCGGCGCGAGGGTGGTTGCGAGCCGGAGCGCGAGGCGCGTCTTGCCGACGCCTCCCGCGCCGAAGAGGGTCAGTACCCGACTCGACTCGAAGAGCCGGGCCGCGAGCTCGAGATCGCGCTCGCGCCCGACGAGTGGGGTGGTCTCGGCCGGGATGGCCGGGCGCGATGCGCGGCCCGGCGCACTGCGGGATTCGCGCGTCGAGTCGACCGCGGGTGGAACCCATGCGAGCTCGGGTCGGTCCTCGAGGACCGCCGCTTCCAGCTCTCTGATCGAGGCCGAGGGCTCGAGCCCGTACTCGTCCCGAAGTCGCCGTCCGAAATCGTGCGCGGCGCGCATCGCCTCGGCCTGCCGGCCCGAGCGGTGGAGCGCGAGCATGAGCAGCCCGGCGAACCGCTCGCGAAGTGGGTGATCCACGAGCAGCGCTTCGAGCTCGCCGACCACCTGCTCGTGGTGGCCGAGCCGGAGCTCGGCGTCGATGCGCGCCTCGAGCGCGACCACACGGAGCTCGTCGAGGCGGATCGCCTCCGGCCGGATCCACTCGGCGTCGGCGAACTCCGCGAAGGCCGCGCCCCGCCACTCTGCGAGCGCGGCGTCGAGATGCTCGAGCGCGAGATCGGGGTCGCTCTCGAGCAGGGCCTTTCCCGTTGTGAGCCGCTGTTCGAATCGTCCGGCGTCGACGAGGTCGTCGGGAACCTCCAGCACGTACCCCGGCGCGCGGTTGCGCAGCGAGGTGAGGTCGCCGCCGAGCTCGACGAAACGCCGGAGCCGCGAGACATAGCTCTGGAGCGTCGCGCCCGCCGCGTCGCCGGGATCCGCCCAGAGCGCGTCGACGAGGCGTTCAGCCGACACGACCGTGTTGCGATGCGCGAGCAGGATGCCCAGCAGGCGGCGCGGCTTCTCACCGCCCACTGGCAGCAGCTGGTCGGCGTCGACGATCCCCACCGAGCCGAGGACGCGGAACTCCACGGCTCCAGTTTGCCGCTCCGGCCTTGCAAGCCGCTGGTGCAGCCGGTCTCCCGGGCCCCGCAACCGCCCCGGCGCACGCTCGTGTTCGCCCGCCCGGGCATCGAAACTCACGAAGGAGAACCCAATGCCGCTCGTTCAGGTGAAGGTCATCGAAGGTGTGTTCAACAACGACCAGAAGCAGGAGATGGTCACCCGGCTCACGGAGACCATGATCGACATCGAGGGCGAGGCCATGCGTCCCGTCACCTGGGTGATCCTCGAAGAGGTCGCCAGCGGCGAGTGGGGCATCGGCGGCAAGCCGATCACCACCCAGGACGTCAAGGACCTGCAGGCCGGCGGCAAGTAGCCCCGCCCCGCCCCGACCGGCGTGAGCGCACCCCCGAAAACGGGGGTCTGCTCACGCCGGTTCGCGTTCAGGGGGCGGGGATCGCCTCTTCGAGGAGCGCGAGCTGCTGCGCGTCGTGCACGGTCGAGCTGCCCGACGCGGGGCTCGGGCTCGCGGGGCGGGCGACCACGCCCACCGTGTGCCCGTCGCACATCTCCTCGATGCGCCGGCGCACGAAGTAACGCGCACCCATGTTGCCCGGCTCCTCCTGGGCCCACACGACCTCGGCATCGGGATAGCGCGCGAGCTCGGTGGCGATGTCGCGCTCGGGCCAGGGATAGAGCTGCTCGATGCGGACGATCGCGACCGGCGCCTTCAGCTCGTCGCGGCGGGCGAGCAGCTCGTGCGCGAACTTGCCGCTGCAGAACACGACCCGGCTCACCGACTCCGGGTCGGGCGACGACGGGTCGGGGAGCACGAGTCGGAACGATCCCGACTCGAGGTCGGCGGCCGTCGAGTAGGTCGCGGGCATCCGGAGGTATCGCTTCGGCGTCATCACGACCATCGGCTTGCGTTGGAGGTCGCGTATCTGGCGGCGGATCACGTGGAAGTACTGCGCGGCGGTCGTGGGGTACACGACGCGCATGTTGTCGTCGGCGCTGAGCACGAGGAATCGCTCGAGGCGGGCGGAAGAGTGCTCCGGACCCTGGCCCTCGAAGCCGTGGGGGAGGAGCAGCACGAGGCCGCTCTGCTGACCCCACTTGTCCTCGGCGGCCACGATGAACTGGTCGATGATCGTCTGCGCACCGTTGGCGAAGTCGCCGAACTGTGCTTCCCAGCACACGAGCGCATCGCGGTCGGCCACGGAGTAGCCGTACTCGAAGCCGAGCGCCGCGAACTCCGACAACACGGAGTCGTGCACCATGAAGGGCGCCGCGCCTTCGCCCAGGTGCATGAGCGGCGTGTACTCCTCTTCGGTGACGTGATCGACGAGCACGGCGTGCCGCTGACTGAACGTGCCGCGTCGCGTGTCCTGGCCGGCCAGCCGAACCGGGCTGCCCTCGAGCAGCAACGAGCCGAACGCGAGCGCCTCCGCCAGTGACCAGTCGATGTGGTCGGTGTCGAGCTCCTTGCGCCGATTGCCGATGATGCGCTGCAGCTTGGGATGCACCGAGAAGCCGGGCGGCACGGTGACGAGCGCATCGGCGATCTGTTCGAGCCGTTCGCGCGCGACTCCGGTTTCGATCGGTGCGATGGCAGTCGCGGGGGCCGATTCGACGAGGTCGGCGCTGCTCGGCTGCGGCGTGTGCGAAACCCTCGTCTCCTCGAACGCGGCGTCGAGCCGGGCCCGGAAGTCTTCGAGCGCCTTCTCGGCGTCGTCGAGCGTCAAGTCGCCGCGGTTCACCAGGAGCTCGGTGTAGAGCTTGCGAACGGAGCGCCGCTGCCCGATCACCTCGTACATGCGCGGCAGCGTGAACGCGGGCTCGTCGCCTTCGTTGTGGCCGTAGCGCCGGTAGCACACCATGTCGACGACGACGTCTTTCTTGAACTCCTGACGGAACGCGAACGCGAGCTGCACCACGCGCATGCTCGCTTCGGGGTCGTCGCCGTTCACGTGGAAGATCGGCGCCTGCACCGCCTTGGCGATGTCGGTGGCGTACACCGTGGAACGCGCGAATCCGGGAGTGGTGGTGAAGCCGACCTGGTTGTTGACGACGATGTGCACGGTGCCGCCGACGTCGTAGCC
>CAZLEC010000360.1:0-5254 GCA_964558245.1 uncultured Burkholderiales bacterium
TGATCGAAGTGCATCTCAAGGGGCATCTCGCGACCTGCCACCACGCGGTGAAGCACTGGCGATCGCTCGGCAAGTCGGGAGCCGACGTCTCGGGTCGGATCATCAACACCGCGAGCGAATCGGGGCTCTACGGCCAGGCGGGCCAGATCAACTACGCGACCGCGAAGGCCGGCATCGTGTCGATGACGATCGTGCTCGCGCGGGAGATGAAGAAGTACGGCGTCACCGCCAACGTCGTGTGCCCCCGGGCCCGCACCCGCATGACCGAGACGGTCGCGGGCGCGGTCGACTTCATGAGCGGCCCCGAATGGGAGCCCGAGAACATCTCTCCCCTCGTGGTGTTCCTCGCCAGCGACGCCGCGGCCGACGTGTCGGGCCAGGTGTTCGTCGTGTGGGGCACGCGCGTGCACCTCATGGAGGGCTTCACCCTCGCGAACACCCTCGATCGGGGCGAGGGCCGATGGACCCCGGAGGAGCTGATCGCGCGCAAGGACGAGCTCTTCGCCGGCCGGCGCAGCAAGGTCCCGCCCATGGGCTTCGGGCAGTGAGGGCGCGGTGAGCGACGACAAGCCGAACGGGCCGCTGCTCGTCGACCAGCTGCGCTTCATGGCGCAGCGATTCCCCGACGAACCCGGCTACGTCGATCTCGATGCGAAGACCACGCTGACGTTCCGCGAGTGGGACGAGCAGTCGAACCGGGCCGCGCGTTGGCTCGTCGCGAACGGTGTCGCCAAGGGCGACCGCGTCGCGATCGCGTTGCCGAACGAGTACTGCCTCCGGTGGATCGTCGCCTACGCGGCGGTGCACAAAGCCGGCGCCGTGATGGTCCCGGCGAACACCCGCTTGTCGATTCCCGAGATGATCGCGATCCTCGGCCACGCCGAGATCTCGGTGATCTTCACGTGCAACGACCTCCTCGAGCACGCGCGCAGCGTGCAGGCCGTGGTCCCGTCGTTGCGCGCGATCGTGTGCGCCGACGGCCCCGCCGACGGCGTGCTCGGATGGGACGACGAGATCCCGCCGAGCTCCGACGGCAGCGAGTTCCAGGTACCTGTCGACGCCGACGACATGGCCGACATCATGTACACGTCGGGCACGACCGGACTGCCGAAGGGCGTTCTGGTGCGCCACCGCAACGTGGCGATGATTCCGAACTCCGCGCCGCAGTGGACCAACCGCGGCTGGCTGCACGGCGCGCCGCTGTTCACGTTCGCAGGCATGAGCTTCATCTTCAATCCGATGAAGATGGGGCTCACCGGCTTGTACATGCCGCGCTTCGACGTCGACCATTGGTTCGACGTCGTGGAGCGCGACCGCCCGATGATGATCTTCCTCGTGCCCGCGATGGCCGAGTTGATCACCGCGAGCCCGCGCTTCGAAACGGCTGACCTCTCCGCCCCGATCGCGGTGTCGATCGGCAGCGCGCCCCTTGCGCCCGCGACGCTCACGAAGTTGCAGGAGCGCATGCCGCAGGCCTCGGTGATCAACTCCTACGGTCTCACCGAAGCCGGGCCCGCGTTCATCACGATGCCGAAGGACGAGGCGCCCAAGCGCGTCGGGTCGGTCGGCAAGCCGATGCCGCCCATGGAAGTGAAGGTCGTCGATCCCGACACCGAGGAGCTCCGCGCCCCGAACGACGTCGGCGAGCTCCTGGTGCGCCTTCCCGGCAAACGTCGCGAGTACTACAAGGACGACGGCGCGAGCGCGGCGGCGTGGACCGACGACGGCTGGCTGCGCACGGGCGACCTCGCGTATCTCGATGGCGACGGCTTCGTGTACATCTCGGGGCGCATCAAGGACATGATCATCCGCGGCGGCAACAACATCTACGCCACCGACGTGGAAGCCGTGATCCTCGAGCACCCCGCCGTGCAGGAAGCGGCCGTGATCGGCGTACCGCACCAGGTGCTCGGCGAAGACGTCGGCGCGTACGTCGTGTGCAAGCCGAGCGTCGCGCTCGACGAAGCCACGCTCGTGGCGTTCTGCGCGGAGCGGCTCGCCGACTACAAGCGCCCGCGTCGCCTGTGGTTCGTGAGCGAGCTCCCCCGCAACGCGACGGGCAAGGTCATGAAGCACAAGCTCCGCGAGCAGGCCGCGCAGTCGTAACGCGCGGCGCCTTCCCTCGACCGGACGCGTCACGACCCACCGCGGGGGTATTGGGGGGTTCCGCGGCGGGCCGTGACAAACGAAGCGGGGGCTTCGTTCCCAGGAAATCTAGGACGAGCGGCGACGGCGCGTGTGTCGCCAGTCGGTCAAAGATTGCTCCGCGGAAATACCCACGCACAGAGCGCACGCCACGACCCTCCGCATCCCCCCGGAACGGCGATCGTGGCGTGCCAGCTCTGTAGCCCCCGAAAGATGCCGCAGCGGTGCGGCGGGAGACCCTGGAGGACGATACGACCGAAAACCGCGGTGTTCTACGGCAGAAATGAGGTGGGCTGAGCGCGCCACGATCCGCCGCTGCGGGCGGCGGATCGTGCAACCAACCGAGGAAGCAGGGGCTCTCTCTGCTACCACTATGACAATCACGTACGCCAGGGTTCCAGACGTATTGCGTCAAGGATTGGTCAAGCCGCCGGCCGCCGTCTCCCCGGGGCGCCGGACCCGACCGGGATCAGCGGCTCGCCTTGAGGGCGGGGATCGCCAGGGAGCGCCCGACGCCGAAGAGCAGGCCGAGCGACTTCTCGAGGTTCCCGAGCACGTCGTCGAGCGCGGCGACGAACGTGTCGGCCTGGTCGCGCGTGGTGATGAGCGGGGGCAGGATCTTGAGGACGTTCTGGTGGTCGCCCGCCACCTGCGAGAGGATCCCGTGGTCGCGAAAGAGCGGGACGATGACCAGCTGGGTGAACAGCCCGCTCCGCATCGTCTCGAGGAGCGACCACTGGGCGCGGAGTCGCATCGACTTCGGCCGCCGGAATTCGATGCCGATCATCAGGCCCCGGCCGCGCACCTCGTGGATGAGCTCGTGCCGATCGGTCAGGGCCTGCAGCCCGGCGATGAGCGACCCGCCCGTGGATTTGGCGTGCTCGACGATCGACTCCGCGTCGAGCGCGTGGAGGGTGGCGAGCCCGGCGGTCATGGCGAGCACGTTCTGGCCGAACGTGGAGCTGTGCACGACGGCCCGGTCCATCGTGTCGAACACCTTCTCGACCACGGCGCTCTTCGCGATCACAGCGCCGACCGGTACGTAGCCACCGGAGAGCGCCTTCGCGACGGTCACGAGGTCGGGCTCGACGTTCCACTGCTCGAACGCGAAGAACGTGCCCGTGCGACCGAGCCCGGTCTGCACCTCGTCGATCGCGAGCAGCGCGCCGTTGCGGTGACACAGCTCGCCCGCGGCCCGCAAGTAGTCGTCGGGCGCGACGAACACGCCCTTGCCCTGGATCGGCTCGACCACGAACGCCGCGACGTCGCCGTCGCGGAGCTCGCGTTCGAGTGCGTCGAGATCGCCGAACGGCACCGCCGCGCAACCCGGCAGGAGCGTGCCGAAGCGGTCGCGGAATTCGTGTGCACCGTTGAGCGCGAGCGCGCCGGTGGTGAGTCCGTGGAACGCATGATCGGCGAAGAGCACGCGCGAACGACCGGTCGCGCAACGCACGTACTTGAGCACCGTCTCCACCGACTCCGCGCCGCTGTTCGTGAAGAAGCAGCGGTAGGAGTCGGTGGGCATGCGTGCGACGAGCGCCTCCGCGAGCAGACCGGAGAGCGGCGGGCACTCCATCTGCACGAGGTTCGGGAGCGACAACGCCATCGCGTCGCGGAGCGCCTGCTCGATCCCGGGGTTGCACCGACCGAGTGCGAACACACCGAAGCCCGCGAGGAAGTCGAGGTAGCGGCGGCCGTCGCGGTCGAAGAGATACGCGCCTTCGGCGCGCACGTAGTCGGCATCGAACCCGATCGTTTTCAAGATGCGCGGCATCTGCGGGTTCATGTAACGCGCGTGCAGTTCGAACGCCTCGCCGCCCCGCGCTTCGAGGAGCGCGCCGACGTCGAACGGCTCGACCGCGTCGCTCGGCGCGGGGACGATCTCGACCGCGGGCGCCTGCGTGTCGTTGCGCCGCCGGCCGGGAATGCGCCGGGCGCTCATCGCGGGCGAATCTGCGGATCCGGGGCGGCGCCGGCCGTCGGCCCGATCGCCGGCGCGGTGCGCAGATCGATCCCGAGGTCGAGCCTGCCGTCGCGGCGGATGCGCTCCACTTGCGAACCTTTGACGAAGCCGTGTTCCACGTACCATGTTGCCGCACGCGTGAGCGCCTCACGAGCGGGAATGCTCGTGTAGCCGAGTTCGGTCCGGGCCCGGCTGTCGTCGTATTCCATACGCGTGGTCGCCATGCGGACCGGCTCCGACGGCAGCACCGGCTCGCTCCGCAACACCGTGCCCTGGAACCACTCGGCGGTCCGCACGATCGGCAGCACCGCCCGCGCCGACAGTCGGACCCGCGGCGCCTTGAGGCCGCACACGTCGGCGAGCGTCGCGAGCATCTGTTGCAGCGACATGTTCTCACCGCCGAGCACGTAGCTCCGACCGGGGCGGCCGAGGCGCGCCGCGAGCACGTGCCCGCGGGCGACGTCGTCGACGTGCACGACGTTGAGCGCGGTGTCGACGTACGCGGGGATCCGACCGTTGAGGAACTCCAAGATGGTGCGACCGGTCGGGGTCGGCGCGGAGTCGCCCTCCCCCACCGGGAACGTCGGGTGCACCAGCACGACCGGCAACCCCGCGGCGCCCGCGCGCAGCACCTCGTGCTCGGCGAGGTACTTCGACCGCTTGTAGTGCCCGAAGAGATGTTCGAACTTCACGAGCGTGCGCTCCGACGCGAGGTGACCGTCGTGCGCGGTGCCGATCGTCCCGACGGTGCTCGTGTACACGAGCCGCCGGCAACCCGCGGCTTCCATCGCCCGCATGACGTTCTGGGTGCCGCCGATGTTGACGTCGTAGAAGAGGTCGGGGCTGGCGGCCCAGAACCGGTACACCGCGGCGAGGTGGAACACCAGGGACGCGCCCGCGGTGGCGCGGTCGAGCGTTCCGGGGTCACGGATGTCGCCCTCGATGCGCTCGATGTCGAGGCCGGCGAGGTTGGCGTCGTCACGGCGCGGCTCCACCAGGGCTCGAACCACGAAGCCGTCGGCCACGAGCGCGCGCACGACGGCCGAGCCGATGAAGCCCGACGCGCCCGTGACGAGCACAGTTTCCGAATCGCCCTCTCCACTGGGCATGAGATCCACCTACTCGGTAGCCTGCCGCTCGGTCTCG
>CAZLEC010000361.1:0-5239 GCA_964558245.1 uncultured Burkholderiales bacterium
TCTCCCCGCACTCCACCCAGGCCAAGATCACCGGCCTCACCCCCGGCCGCCGCTATACCTTCCGCGTCGCCGCACTCAACCACCGAGGCCTCGGACCCGCATCCGACCCCTCGAACGCGATCACGGCCGCCAAGCCCAACACGTCGTTCGCCGCCTTCGACTGGATCCTCTGAACCCAGCAGTGGCGCTCGGCGCGCAGCGTCACGAGCGCGTCGAGGCCGACGTGGGCCGGTCGAACTCCTCCGGCGGACACGCAACCGGCGCGAGCGCGCGGACGCGGGCGCGCTCGCCCGGTTCGGCGCGGGACGCGTGTTGCACCTCGAGCCAGCGCGTCATCTGGTCGGCTCGGAGCGGTCGGCTGAGGTAGTAGCCCTGGGCGTAGTCGCAACCCATCGCCGCGAGTCGCTGCCACGTCGTGGGATTCTCGACGCCCTCCGCAACGACGGAGAGTCCGAGACTGCGCGCGAGGCGGATCGTGGAGGCGACGATCGTGGCGTCGTCTTCGTCGGTGGTCATGTTCAACACGAACGACTTGTCGATCTTCAGCTGACGCACCGGCAGCCGCTTCAGGTACGCGAGCGAGGAATAGCCGGTCCGAAGTCGTCGAGGATGATGCCGATCCCGAGCGCGTCGAGCGACCGGAGCACCTCCATCGCTCGGCGCGGATCCGACATGAGGAGGCTCTCCGTCACCTCGAGCTCGAGCGCGTCGGCGGGGAGCCCGTACCCGCTGAGAAGCTCGGGAATGTCTCGGCGACGTGTGCATCGCGATCGGTGCGGCCACTGCGATCCACTCGCTGTGCGGCTCGGCGCTCGTCCCCCGTTCGTGGCGGCGCGCGGCCCAGGCGGCGGTAGCGGCCTGAACCGTCCCGCCGGGCGCACATCCGCGCTCAGCGCGGTCGGCCCGGTGCCGATGAAGAGGTATGACCAGACGGAGGCTCGGCCGGCGTTCCTCGAAGGGCGCGCCCGCCGCGGCCCCCGGGGCGCCGGGCGACCGGGCCTACTGGGACCGAGCGGGATCCGGGCACCCCTTCGCCGATGACGGCCTCGAAGACCGCATCGACCATCTGTACGAGGACGGTGGCGCCACGCTGGCCCGGTGGAAGGACCGGCTGGGCGAGTACGTCGACCTGCAGGGCGCCCTCGATGCGTTGCGCCTGCGACCGTCTTCGGAGCAACCGTGGCCGGCGTTCGACAACCCGATGCTCGGCTACCTCAAGGAACGCACCGACGAGATCGTCGGGAAGGACGGCCTCGAAGCCGCGATCACCTGGCTCGCGGCGAACGCGTGGTTCGAGGGCGCGATCGCCGAACGCTCGCGCTTCATCCGTCTCCTCGACGCCGACTAGCGCCGATATTGCCCCGGGGCCTGCGATTGCGGGAACGGTGGTCGCGACGTGGCGGGGGCGCGACCGCAGGCATAGCCTGTCGGCGCCGCGTCGGGTCGGGGCGGCACCTGCGAGGTTGCGACATGAGGTCCCAATGGTCGCGCGGGGTGATCATCACGGTCTTGGCGGTCGCGTGCGGCCTCGGTATCGCCTTCGCCGTGACTCGCGCCGGGCATGCGAAGGCGACGCGGCCGGACCGTGCGGCGGTCGCGCTCCAACCGACGAACGACGCGAATCGTGAGCGCGCCGAACGCGCGCTCGCGTCGGGTGTGCGCATCGCTCCGTCGAGCGGCGCGACCGACGTTGCCGCCGATGCACCCGTCGTCGTGGCTGCGGCGACCGGCCGGCTCGCCGACGTGCGCGTCACGTCGACCACCGGCGCGGTCGTTGCGGGCATGCTCACGCCGGCGGCCACGCAGTGGCAGTCGACCGCGCCGCTCGACTACGGCGTGACGTATCAGGTGTCGGTCACCGCGGCGGGATCGGATCGCGCGCGTGCGCGGTTGACGTCGACGTTCCGCACGTTGTCACCCGCGGCTCGGGTCACCGCGGCCGAGTTCCCGACCGACGGGCTCAGTGTCGGAGTCGGCCAGCCCGTGGTGTTCCGCTTCGACCACTACATCTCCGATCCCGCCGCGCGCAACGCCGTGGTGAGCCATCTCCACGTGACCGAGTCGGAGCCCGTGCTCGGTGGTTGGCACTGGTTCAGCAATCGCGAGCTGCACTTCCGCCCCGAGAGCTACTGGCCCACCAAGGAGCAAGTCACGGTCTCGTGGGATCTCGGCGGTTGGAACGCGGGCGGCGGCATGTGGGGCGACGGTGAGGGCAGTGTCCACTTCTCGGTCGGCGATGCCCGCGTCTCCTTCGCGAACCTCGCGACGCACGTGATGACCGTTACGGACAACGGACGGATCGTCGCGACCTTTCCGATCAGCGGCGGCAAGGCGACCGACCCGACCATGGGTGGGGTGCACATCGTGCTCGATCGATCGAGCGTCGTGCGCATGAACTCGGCGACCAACGGCGTGCCCGTGAACTCGCCCGACGGCTACGACGAGTTGGTCTACTCCGACGTGCACATCTCCGACAGCGGGGAGTACGTGCACGCGGCACCGTGGTCGGTGAGCGATCAGGGCCACCAGAACGTCTCCCACGGCTGCGTCAATCTCAGCCCGACCGATGCGGCGGTGTTCTTCGCGTTCAGCCGCGTCGGCGACGTCGTGCTCGTCGACGGAAGCCCGCGTCCGCCGGCCGTCGGCGACCACGGGGTCATGGACTGGGACACGTCGTGGTCCGACTTCTCGCCGGCCAACGCGCTCCTGCAGATCCCCGCGTCGGGCTCGCTCGCGGGTTAGCCGCTCAGGCGGTGACCCAGATGAGGACCTCGGCTCCCTGATCGCCGGCGGTGAGCGTCGGGGTGCCGGCTTCGGACAGCCGCGCCGCGTCGCCTTCGCGGAGTTCTCCTGCGCCTTCGAGATCGGCCGAGCCCGCGGCGAGGAACACGTGCGCGTGACGGCCTTCGGGCACGGCGACCTGCTCGCCCGGCTGCAGCCGCCCGCCCCACAACACCGCGTCGCGCTGGTGGATCGTGATCGCGCCCGCATGCCCTTGACCCGACGCGATCGCGCGGAGCCCGCCCTTGTCGAGCTCGGCGTTGATGTCGCGCTGCTCGTAGCCGGGTTCGATGCCTTCGGTGTCGGGCGGCACCCACATCTGGATGAAGTGCACGTCTTCGTCGGGTGACGGGTTGGCCTCGGAATGGCGGATGCCGCGCCCGGCGCTCATGCGCTGCGCGAGGCCCGGATAGAGCTCGCCGTGATTGCCGGCCGAGTCGTCGTGCACGAGCCGCCCGGAGAGGACCCAGGTGACGATCTCCATGTCCTTGTGGCCGTGAGTGCCGAAGCCGGTGCCGGCGCGCACGCGATCGTCGTTCGAGACGAGGAGCAGTCCGTGGTGCGTGTTGGCGGGGTCGTAGTGCGGGCCGAAGCTGAAGCTGTGCCGGCTGTCGAGCCAATCGGTCTGCGTGTGCGCTCTCGTGTCGGCGGGGCGCACCTCGACGGTGGTCACTTGCCCTTGGCTCGCTTCTCGGTGAGCTGCACTGCCGCTTCGGGGGTGTTGATCCGGAACGCGACGCTTTCTTCGATGTAGAGCTGCACCGAAGTCGCGTCGGATGCGAGGTACCCGATCGAGAAGTCCTGGCCGACGGCCAGCTCGAAGTCGCCGCCGCGCTGGCTGAGCACTACGGCGCCGTCGACGGCCGGTGCCCAGACCACCGGGCCGCCCAGGATCTGGCGCAGGTGCTCGAACACCGGGTACCCGCCGTGTTCCGTCGTCTCGGTCACGCCGGTGAAGCCGCGGCTCCCGAGCGCGATCGCGTACGGTCCGCCGATGTCGGCCGCGCGGAGCACCGCGACGGCCTTGGCGACGTACGTCGGGTACTCGCTGTAGTCGTCACCGATCACGACCGGCGCGTGCGGTGTCGAGGCGGCGATCCCCTCGATGCCGCCGGCGGCGTAGCCGTGGAACACGATGCCGTCTTCGGCCAGCGCGGCCGAGCGGCCGGCGGCGATCACCGGATGGAGCTCGATGTCGGTCGCGCCGCGCTCCGCCGCGTCGAGCTCCGCTCGTTCGAGCGAGAACTTCGACCGGAGCTCCACCAGCGGGAGGACGCGGCGTTGCGCGGCATCCACTCCGGCGAGCGGTCCGTCGAGCGCGGCGACCCGGCCCAGGTCGAGCGCCGACTGGGTCCAGCCGAGTGGTCCCGTGAAGTCGACGAGCCGGCGAGCAGCGAGGAAGTGCCGCAGCGAGCGGTCGGCTTCGGCGTCGATCTGCGACCACGCATCCTCGGTGATCGGCGCGAGGTCTCGCATCAAGTGGTTCATTGGAGGTTTCCTCTCTCGTTACGGAGGCTCCCGATCTCCAGGCCGCCCGGCACTCCGGCCGGGGGAGCGGGCGCGGCGAGCGGGTTCGGAGCCGGTGCGGCCACGCGGGTGAGCGTGTTGCGGTCGATGTGGTGGAAGAGCTCGTCGCGGTCGGGCAACTTCATCACGGTGTCCTCGACGTACGACCACGTGCCGTCGCCGTTGATCGTCACGTGAATGCGGAAGCTCAACGTGTGGAACGCCGCGTCGAGGAACGCACTCGACAGGATGCCGTACGTCTCGGAGCCGAGTGTCGCGGTCAGCTCGAACTCGGTCGCGTCGGGCTCCGCGGTACCCGACGCGAGCACGACCTGCGCGCGCGGGATGGCGATCGTCTGCGCGACCGTCCGGGTCGCCGCTTCCCAGAGCCAGTAGCCCACCTGGTCGTGGAAGGTCTCGACCTCGCCCGGCTTCACGATGTGCACGTGGTAGCGCAGGCCGTAGAGCAACTGCGGCCCGTTGGTCTGGGGATCGATCGGCTGCAGCTCGTAACGCTCGACGAACGCGTTGCGCAGGCCGCCGTCGATCACGGTGCCGTCCATGTCGGAGCCCGGCCCGGTCGGATGGTCGTCGACGCCCTGCACGCTCTCCCAGGTGCCGGCCATCGGCCGGAGCGGGCCGAGGTTCGCCAGACCGTCGGGATCGGCGTCGGGCTCGGTGAAGATGTCGTCGCCGTACGGTTCCATTGCGGGGCGCCTTTACTCGGCGAACTCGGGGATCACGTGCTTGCCGAGGAGCTCGATCGAGTGCATGACTTCCTCGTGCGGGATCTTGTACGGATTCAACAAGCAGAACAACAGCTCGCATCCAACCGCTTCGTATCGCTTGCAGATCTCGACACAACGGTCCGGATCGCCGACGACTCCGGCGCCGCTGTCGTAGAGGTAATCCATCGTCAAGAAGTCGTACATGTTCGACTGCTTGCCTTTGA
>CAZLEC010000362.1:0-5227 GCA_964558245.1 uncultured Burkholderiales bacterium
TGGCGGTGCGATCCACCACGCCGTAGGCCACACATCCGTGTGAGCCGTCCCGCTGGCCCCACACCTCGATGCGGGCCGCGCCCCACTCCCCTTCGTCGCCGAACCGCCGGCGGAAGCGCGTACGGCGCGGCGGCTCGCCGAGCTGCACCGACAGCCGAGACACGCTCGGGAACGCGTCGACGAGCAAGCTGGTCGCGCCAGTCACGACGCGGCAGTCGCGCCCGCCGATCGGCTCCGGGAAGAACACCAGCGCGTCGCCACGCGAACGCTCTTCCCGCCAACCGCCGTCGCGCCACGCACGCACGGGCATGCGGCGTTCGTGCCGGACGGTGTCGACGCTCGCGGGACCCGCCCAACCGGTGCGGGCAACTCGGATCTCGTCGACGCTCTCGAACAACGAGACCGCGTGGGCGGCGAGCACGTCGGAGAGACCCGGCGCGAGCCCGCACCCGATCGCGACGGTCACGCCCGACGACCGCGCGTTCTGATCGAGCGCCCGCAGCTGTTCGAGCGCATCGTGCTCGTCGTCGCTCGACGCCACCGGAATGCCCGCCGCGATGGCGGCCGCGACGACGTCGTGACCCACGCCCGCAGGGAGCGCGCACGCGATGACCGCGACGTCGGAAGGGATCACCTCGCCCGGTTCGTACTCGACCGCGCGCACCGACGGCCCGAGCGCCTCGGCGACACTTCGCGCTCGTGACGTGTCGCGATCGGCGAGGAGGATGCTCGAGAAGCCCGGCGTGTCGACCAGTTGACGCGCGGTGCGCGTCCCGACCTCGCCGGCTCCGACGACGAGTGCGACCGTCACGAGGAGCTCATCTGAACTCGGGCCCGTCGAGCTCGCGCCAGCCGCCTTCGGTCGCCGGCAACTCGCCTTTGCCGCGCAAACGCGCGATCGCGCCGATCGCGCCCGCGACCCCGAGCACGAGGAGCACCCGCCGAAACATCTTCACGGCGGCAGTGTAAGTGAACCCGCTCCCGCGGGGCCTTGGCGCCCTGTCATCGGTCGTCCGACCACATCTGACCACGGGTTCGACGACGAGCGCCGTCTACGTGGTGGCTCGGATCGACGCGAGCACGCTTCCGGCGACGCGTCCGTCACGGCCGAGACCGAGTTCGAGAATGTGCGTTGTCGAGGACGTGTTGCGACGAATGAACACCTCGAGCGCAGCCGGGATCTCGCCGTACCCGGCGTAGATGGTGATCGTCGTCGTGCCGTGGTGCAGGACGGTGAGCAGCCGGTCGGCATCGCCGGTCGTCTGGTCACTCGGGCGGTTGTTCAGGGCCCCGCCGTCGATGACCGCGCCCGCGACCGTGCCTGGTCCCAATCCTGGGCACGAGGTCGGACCACTGAGATCGGGGCGAACAGGAGGGATCACGAGCTCGTCGTTCGGCAACGAGCACACCGGCCCGTCGGTGGTGATCCTCCAGCCCGGCGGAATCGACAAACGGACGCCGGCCGCGATCACGTCGCGGTAGTTCGTTCGCGGAGGCTGTGAGGCGAACGCCAACGCGACCGCGCGGGCCGACGGCGCGAGCGTGTCGAGCACGCGCCGCGCAAGGCTCCCACGCAGCGCGATCCGAGATCCGAGTTGAGGAACGTCATAGACGAGCCACGCGGGATCGGGCTTGGCCGCATTCGCCGCGTAGACGCGATAGCCGTGAATCATCCGGTAGCGGGCACCGGCGGTTCGATTCGGAGACGCAATGAGCGAGACGGACTCGGCCGGGAGCGCGAAGTGGCTTTCGCCCATGCTCCGGCAACTCGACTGGGCCAGTTGCCCGAGGCTCACGGTCGGGGTCACCGACGCGGCGGAGAAACAAACGCTGCCACTCGATAGGGACCAGTTCGCCGGTACCCACACTCGAGCATCGCCCTCGTCGACCGGGACCCAACCGCTCGGCACTCCATCTCCCGCGTGCGCACGCAACTGTTGATCGGTCAGCGCGGCAGGCGGGCGGTGTGTCTCCGCGGTCGTCGTCGCCGAGCCGCGCTGCGTTGTCGTGGTGGCGGACGCGGACTGCTCGGCTCCGCCGCTGGAGCACCCGGCGACGATCATTGCTGCAGCCACTGCGGCTCCGAACGCTCTGACTCCCCCGAGCATCATGCTCAGTATGACTGCCGACGAAACCGCTCGGTTCCGGGCAGGCTGCGTGTTGTCCATTCGTTGCTCGCCGGCCGAGCCTTCGAGTGAGGCTCGGAGTTCGATGCGGCGGCGGCTAAGCGGAATGTCGGTGTCGTGCGTCTTGTAAGAGGTGACGGTGCTTTCTGAACAGGAGGCCGCAGCGGCGCTGTGCCGGCGCTTGCAGCCGCGCTGTTCAGCGCCCTCGCCCCTCTACTGCGGTAGCGCTGACGTCGCCGACGACCTGACCCAAGAGACGCTGTTGCGAGTGTGGAAACACTGGCGGTCGGTGTCGGGGATGGAACACCCCGACCGCTGGGCGCTGCGAGTCGCGTTCAATCTGGCCAAGTCGCGCGGGCGTCGACGACGCGTCGAGCGCGGCCTCGAGGCGGTCCGATCGGGAGAGGAGATGCTCCGCGCAGATCCGACCGATGTGCTCGTGGTGCGCGCGGCGGTCGCAACGCTCCCGCCCCGGCAGCGCGCGGCAGTTGTAGTGCGTTACTTCAATGACCTGTCAGTGGCCGACGCGGCGATCGTGCTCGGCTGCGCAGAGGGCACTGTCCGGGCGCTGACGCACCAGGCGGTCGCGAGCCTGCGTGTGATCCTCGATGACGACCTGGGGACCTTGGCGGAGGAGGGCGGTCATGGGTGATCTACGCGACTTGCTGCACCGGGCAGCCCCGACACCGCCCGAGTTCGACGAGGCCCGGTTATGACGCATGATCGCCACGCGAAGGCGTCGACGGCGCGCGGCGCTGGCAGTGGGTTTCGGCACGCTCGCGGCGGCGATCGCCATCGCCATCGGAGTGAGCGCGACCGGTCATCCCGACCGACACAACACCAACATCCTCCTGCCCGGTCCGCGGACGTCGTCAACGACCACCGCCAAGTCGTCACCGCGCACCGCGCCGCCCGTCACCGCTCCACGATCGACGACCACGCCAACGCCGCGGCCCACACAAACGACGTCTTCGGCTCCGAGCACGCCGGTCGCTTCCTGCGCGGCAAGTCAGGTCACCGCGCTCGCACCGAAATGGGTGAGTCCCCTCCAGCAACAGACCGACGATCTGCTGCAGTTCACCAACACAGGAGACACCTGCGAGCTGTCCGGCTACCCCAGGCTCGTCGCGGCTGCTGCCGGCAAGCCAGACGTGCAAGCCAAACGCGGCATCCCCGTCTTCCCATCGTGGAACGCGAAGTCGATCGTGCTCACCCACGGTTCGACAGCGCAGCTGCTGGTGGCCGCGCTCGAATGCTCCGGGGGCACGGCAGCCACATACCCCTACACCACGCTGACGGTCGCGATGCCAGGCGGCGGCTCAGTCCAGGTGACGCTGTCGACACACAACGCGTCACCGAACCCCGACCAGAACGGACGCAACCTCACCCTTCGGATAAGCCCGTCGTGCCCGCCCTACGTCGGTTACTTCAGTCGCTCCTGATCCGTCGGCGAACCCGAGCCTCACAACGTGCTCATCCTCTCGCGCGAAGAACGCGCGAAGAACAGCCCGGAACGCGATGCGAGCCGGCCACCGCGACCTGCGGCACCGGCTCTGATCTGGAGCAAACCGAGTGGGGCTAGCTGGAATCGAACCAGCGACCTCATCCTTATCAGGGATGCGCTCTAACCGACTGAGCTATAGCCCCGGCGAGGCGAAGAGCGTACCAGGGCCTACCGGATGTCCTCGTGCTCCACGACCGTCACTTCGAGCCCGCCGATCAGCTCGGAGAAGAGGTTGTAGAACGCGGCCGCCAACACGGTGATCACCACGAGGATGCACACGAGCACGAGGCCGATGATCGTCGCCCCGCGCAGCACCTCCCACGACAGGAAGTGGAACTTGTCGTCGTTGACGAGTTGTCCGACGAAGTGCTCGATGTTGTGCACCGCGCCGACCGCCGACGCGATCCACCAGAGCACCACCCCGGTCGCCAACGTGACGATCAACGCCGACAAGTAGAAGCAGAGCGAGATCTTCAAGACGGACCAGACGTCAATCGATCGGACCGTCTGGCGGTAGCGGCGCTCGTACACGGAGCGACGCGCCGGTTGCCGCTGACGCTCACGGCGCGGCACGCGTCCGTTCGGCGCGGAAGGAACCGACTCGAGCACCGCTTTCGCACGCGCCATGCTCAGGACTCCTCACCACCCTCGGTCTCGCCGTGCTCGCCTTCGAGCACCCGGGCGACCGCTACAACGGTATCGCCTTCTGCAAGTCGAGCCACTCGCACCCCGGTGGCGTCGCGGCCCTGCTCCGAAATCTCGTCGACGCCCATCCGCACCAGGTTGCCGGCCGATGAGAACACGAGGATCTCGTCGCCGGGGGCGACGATGAACGCCGAGACCACAACGCCCCGGGCCTCGGTGACCCGCATGCCCCGCACGCCCTGGCCGCCCCGGCCCTGGCGGTTGAAGGACGCGATCGGCGTCCGCTTACCGTGCCCGCTGGAGGACACGAAGAGCAGCACGCCCTCGTCGCGTGCGACGTCGCAGCTCACGACGCCGTCGTCGGCGCTCTTCAGCTTCATCCCCCGCACCCCGGCGGTCGCCCGGCCCATCGGCCGTACGTCCTCCTCGGAGAAGCGGATCGTCATGCCCTGCATCGAAGACATAAACACGTCATCGGTGCCCGAGGTCTGGATGACGCGCACCAACTCGTCGCCGTCGTTGAGGTTGATCGCGATCAGCCCGGAGCGCAGCGACGAGTCGTACTCCGACATCCGGGTCTTCTTCACGATGCCGTTGCGCGTCGCGAAGAACAGGTACGCGCCGTCTTCGTAGGTGCGCGTGTCGATGACCGCTTCGATGTGCTCGTCGGGTTGCAGCGCCACGAGGTTGACCAACGCGACACCGCGGGCCGTGCGGTCCTTCATCGGGATCTCGTGCGCGCGCAGCCGGTAAACGCGCCCGCGGTTCGAGAAGAACAAGAGATACGAGTGTGCGGTCGACGTGAGCAGATGCTCGACGTAGTCCTCGTCGCGGAGGTTGCCGCCGCGCACGCCCTTGCCGCCGCGACCCTGCACCCGGAACTGGTCGACCTGCACGGTCTTCACGTACCCGTTGTGCGAGAGCACCACCACCAGCTCTTCGTCCTCGATGA
>CAZLEC010000363.1:0-5226 GCA_964558245.1 uncultured Burkholderiales bacterium
AGCAGCTCGTGCGCGGGCCGGGCGCCCAGCTCACCGAGATAGTCGAAGCGCGGCGTCTTCGTGGAGTACAGCGTCCGGCCCGAATACGTCTGGAACTTCACTGCGTCCGCACCCGCGTCGGCGGCAACGTCGATCAAGCGGCGCGCGACGTCGAGGTCGCGGTCGTGGTTGGCGCCCGCTTCCGCGATCACGTAGCACGGAAGGCCGGGGCCCACTTCGCGGCGGCCGAGTTTCATGATCAGCCGTGGGTGGCGACGACGGCGACCGCTTCGAGCATGCCGGCCACGTCTTCGTCACCGCGTTCTTCGGCCTCCGACGCGAGGCCTTCGAGCACCGGGACCGGAAGCAGTCGCACGACGTCGTCGGTCGTCAGCGACTCCGCGGCCTCCAGCGACAGCCCGTGCACGAGCACCGCGTAGGCCTCCCGCGACGCGCCGCGCTCGAACAGCGCGGACGCGATCGCCAGCGACCTGGGTGGGGTCGATGCCGCGGCCGACACGGCCGAATCCGCCAGCGCGGCGGCAACCGTCCACACCTCGAGCACCGCGTCGACGACCTCGTCGTCGGCCAGGCTCGGGACCGCGCGTTCGAGGAGCTCACGGGCGCGTCGGTCTCCGAACGCGGCGTGCGCGAACACGCACGCGCGCACGCGCTCGACGGCATCGGCGCGCTCGTCTTCCGCACGCGCCAGCAGCGGGCAGGTCCGCCCCATGCCGGCGGCGCGCATGCGCGCCGACCATTCCATCGCGCGCACACTCTCCAACTTCGACGCGAACCGCGGCACCAGCGCGAGCACCCGAGCGTCGCCGGGATTGCGCTGCCAGATCAACTCGGCGATCCGGTCGACGCCCTCGGGCACGGAGCTCCGGAGCGCGGTGATGACTTCGAACGTGCGGTCGTCGGGAACGCTCGCGACCGCCTCGGCGGGATCGAAGTCGGTGTCGGCACACAGCCGGGCGAATGCATCCCATACTTCGGGTGCGAACCGGTCGAGCTCGAACACCGCGAACACCTCGGCGCGCGCCTCCTCGACGTCACCGTCGAGGTACGCCACGTGCGCCCGCGCCATCCGGGCCGCGGTCACCGAGCACGGGAACCAAGGGTCGGTGGGGTCCTCGACACGGGCGAGCACCCGGCGCGCGCCTTCGAGATCGTCGAGCTGGAGACGCGCCGCCGCCTCGAGGAAGTCGCCGAGGTCCGGGGTTGCCGCATTGTCACGCACGATCTCGGCCCAGGCCTCGACCTCCCACGGACGGTTCGAGCCGAGCAGGAGCCCGGCGACGAACGCCGCGGCGGATGCCCGCACCGCGGGATCGGTCGCCCGGCCGCTCGCGAGCTCGAAGTAGTCGAGGGCCTCGTCGTCACGGAACTCGGTCAGGAGCTGACGGGCGCGGTCGAACTCCTCACAGCCTGACGGCTTCAGATCCTCGGCCATCACTCGCTCCTCGGGCTCGATCGTGGTCACTGTCCGATCGGCATCAACGGCCCGGGATTGAAGTGGGATCCGGCCGGTATTCGGCCCGAAATCAGCGCCGAATTCCCCTTCCGCGTTCTCTCAACTTCCCAGCGTGCTCGCCGATCGGAACGCAACTCGGGCGGAGCAGGGATTGCTCGCCGTGCACCCACCAGGACGGATGGGAGAAATCGGCGGAGGGTGGGACGTGCTCGATCCCACGATGCAGGCGATCCAGACGTCACTCGACGGCCTCGCGGCGCGGCAGAGAATCATCTCCCAGAACCTCGCGAACTCCGAGACGCCCGGATACCTCTCGCAGAACGTCAACTTCGAGGACAGCCTGCGCAGCGCGATGGCGTCGGGCGATCCGAGCCAGGCCGCGATCTCGACCTCGACGTCGACCGACGCGACGACTCCCAACGGGAACAACGTCAACGTCGACACGCAGACCGTGTCGCTCATCGACACCGGCCTGCGCTACCAGCTCGCGACGCAGTCGATGAACAACGAGTTCAACATCCTGCGCGACTCGCTGAGACAGGACCTCTGATGTCGATCTTCCCCGTCTTCGACACCGCGAGCTCGGCGCTGACGACCAACCGCGTGTGGATGGACGCCATCTCCGACAACCTCGCCAACGTCAACACGGTCCGGCCGTTCGACCAACCTGCGTTCCAGGCCCGCTTCGTGGAGGCCCAGCAGCTGCCGTCGAACCCCGGTGACCCGGTCGGCGTCGGCGGCGGCGTCGGCGTCGCGTCGATCCAGTACGGCGACTCGACCGGGATCGAGCGATATGAGCCCGGCAACCCGTTGGCGAACAAGCAAGGGATGATCCGCTCACCCGACATCGATCTCAGCCAGAACATGACCGACCTCATCATTGCGCAGCGCGCGTATCAGCTGAACCTCTCCGTCGTGTCGGCCGCGCAGCAGTCGTACCAGCAGGCCATCCAAATCAACGGGAAATGACGTAACCAATGACGATCTCCTCCATCGGGGCTTTGATGAGCGCGGCCACGGCCGCACCGGTCAGCACGCCGCAGCAGGTCGGCGCGACCGGTGCCGCGTCGGCGGCCGGCCAAACCGGCCAGGCGTCGGGCGACTTCGGCAACACGGTCGTGAACGCGCTCCAGGGCGTCCAGGACTCGCAGGACTCTGCGAACACGCTGGCCGTGCAGGCCGCCACCGGTGACCTCACCGACGTGCACAACTACACGATCGCCGCGACCGAAGCATCGCTGCAGACCGAGATGACGGTCGCGGTGCGTGACCGTGCGGTCGAGGCGTTCAACCAGATCATGGCGATGCAAGTCTGATGCCCGCGATCGATTTCGACCGTATCCGCGACCAAGGCAAGAACTTCGTCGACGGCTTCACTCCGGGCCAGAAGGCGATGACGATCCTCGGCGTGATCGCGGTGGTGCTGGCCGGCATGGCCTTCAGCCACTGGTCGAGCTCGACGAATTACGCGCCGCTGTACACCAGCCTCAGCGGGGCCGACGCCGGCAAGGTCACCCAGGCGCTCGATTCCGCCGGGGTGAAGTGGAAGCTCTCCGACGGCGGCGCGACGGTGCTCGTGCCGGCCGCCATGGTCTACAAGGAGCGCGTCGCGCTGAGCGCGCAGGGCCTGCCGGCGAGCTCCGACGACCTCTCCCTCCTCGACAAGGAGGGCATCACCGCCTCCGACTTCGTGCAGCGCGTCGACTACCAGCGCGCGATGCAGGGCGAGCTCGAGAAGACCATCGAGGCCATCGACGGTGTCGCGTCGGCGACCGTCAACCTGACGATCCCGCCCGACCAGGTGTTCGCGGGCGCCACCGCCGACGCGCCGAGCGCCGCGGTGCTCGTGCAGCCGGCCGGTGGAACGACGCTCTCCACCGACGCGGTGCAGGCGATCGTGCACCTCGTGGCGTCCAGCGTGCCGAACATGACCCCCGACTCGGTGACGGTGGCCGACTCCAGCGGCAACGTGTTGAACGCGCCGGGCATGGACCTCTCCAGCGGGCAGGGGCTCGAGCAGCAGACGTCGTTCGACACCGCGCTCGGCACCGCGGTGTCGTCGTACATCGCGACCGCGCTCGGCCCGAACCACGCCGACGTGCACGTGCAGTCGGACATGAACTTCGACCAGCAGAAGACGACGAGCCTCACCAACAGCGCACCGGCCGGCACGAACGGCAAGCCGCTCCCGTCGCAGCAGAACCAGACGAGCGAGAACTTCAAGGGCCCCGCGAGCGGCGGCACCAACGGCGTGCTCGGCGTGACGCAATCCACTCCGGGTGTGGCGTCGGGGAGCGGCAACGAGACGTACTCGAAGACTTCGAACCAGAACACCAACGCGGTGAACCAGATCGAGACCGAGGTCCAGGCGGCGCCGGGCAAGATCAGCCACATGTCGGTGGCGGTGCTGCTCGACAGCTCCGTGGTGAAGCCGGCCGACGTCGCGAACTGGACCAAGCAAATCGAGGCCGCCGTCGGCTACAGCGCCAAGCGCGGCGACATCGTGCAGGTCACGTCGGTGCCGTTCAGCACGGCGGCGCAGAAAGCGGCGAAGGCGCAGCTGAGCGCGGCATCGGGATCCGGCTCGGGCATGATGCTCGACCTCGCCCGCAACGTGGTGACACTGCTGATCGTCGCCCTCGTCTTGTTCTTCGCCTGGCGGGCGATCAAGCGGGCCGAGGCCAACCGCGTACCGCTGCGGGTGCCGCTCGACCTGCGCGAGCTCGAGGCCGCCGACACGCGCGCATTGGAAGCGGCCGCCGCGACGCCCCGCCTCGGCGAGCTGGAGCGCCGCGCCCTGGCGCCCGCCGCGCCCGATTCGGGCGTGGAGGGCGAGCTCACCGATCTGATCGAGCAACAGCCCGACGAAGTGGCTCAAACGCTGCGCTCCTGGCTCGCTGACCGGAGGACGTAGCAGTGGCCCGTGGCTTCAGCGGCGTGCAGAAGGCCGCGATCCTCGTGATGCAGGTCGGCAAGGACCGCGCCGCACCGATCCTGCGGTCCCTGCGCGAGCAGGAAGTGGCCGAGATCATGGCGGAGGTCGCGCGACTCCACCACCTCGAGCTGCACGAGATCGAAGAGGTGATGAGCGAGTTCCGCGACACGTTCACCGCGCGCGCTCACGTCGCCCAGGGTGGTTACCAAACTGCGCGCGAGCTGCTCGAGTCGAGCTTCGGCGGCACCAAGGCCGACGAGATCCTCGACAACCTCGGCGTGACGATGGTCGCCGCGCCGTTCGAGTTCCTCCGCCGCGCCGACACCCGCCAGGTGCTCTCCTACTTGCAGGACGAGCACCCGCAGACCATTGCGCTCGTGTTGGCGCACATGCATCCCGAGGCCGCCGCGATGGTGATGGGCTCGCTGCCGGAAGAGCAGCAACGCGACGTCGCGATCCGCATCGCGACGATGGACCGGACCTCCCCCGAGGTGATCGAGCAGGTCGAAGCGATCCTCGAGCGCAAGCTGTCGACGGTCATCCAACAGTCGGACTTCGCGCAGGCCGGTGGGCTCCAGACGCTCGTCGACATCCTGAACTCGTCGGATCGCGGCACCGAGCGCCTCATCCTCGAAGGACTCGAGCAGCAAGATGCCGAGCTCGCCGACGAGGTGCGGAACCGGATGTTCGTGTTCGAGGACATCACGAACCTCGACGACCGCGCGGTGCAGATGGTGTTGCGGTCGGTCGACGCCAAGGAGCTCGCGGTCGCGCTCAAGGGTGTCGACGCGAAGGTGCGCAGCAAGGTGACCGGCAACATGTCGGAGCGCGCGGC
>CAZLEC010000364.1:0-5214 GCA_964558245.1 uncultured Burkholderiales bacterium
GGGCCCGAACCGCGCAACGCGTTGAGGTCGGCGATCGTCGTGCCCTTGCCGTCGGCCCAAGTGGTCTTGCTCACGTGGGTCTTCAAGTTGGTGACCGCCGTGCCCCGACCCCCGGTGGCCGAGAGCGGTGTGCATCCGCTCAGGATCGCGGTGCTCACCAGCACGTCACCGGTCTCGACCGGCGCGTGGGCGGAGCGCTCGGTGCACTGCACCGGAGTGACCGCGCCCGCGGGTCGCACGAACGGCACGAGCATCAACGACGCGCCCGCGACCCAAATCGCGGCGCGACGAAAACGTTCTGGGCAGTGCATTGGAGTCCCCTTCTCGCCGACCGGATATATCGACCTCCGGGCGGCGAGAGTTGAATTGGGTAGTCGGCGCCGGTAAATCGGTTGCCGCCGCCACTGCGGTCTGCTGCACTCTCGCAACACCACTGACCAGGGAGAACGAGATGCGGCGAGCGTTCATGTCCATCCGGGAAGGGATCGCCTATCCAAAGGACATGACGCTCGATGCGAACGCTCAACCTGGGAATTCTGGCGCATGTAGACGCCGGTAAGACGAGCCTGACCGAGCGGCTGCTCTACGCCGCCGGTGTCATCGACGAGATCGGTCGCGTCGACGACGGCAACACGCAGACCGATTCGTTGGAGCTCGAACGACAACGAGGCATCACGATCAAGTCGGCCGTGGTGTCGTTCGTCGTCGCGGGCGTCACCGTCAACTTGATCGACACGCCGGGCCACCCCGATTTCATCGCCGAGGTCGAACGCGTGTTGAGCGTCCTCGACGGCGCCGTGCTCGTGCTCTCGGCGGTGGAGGGTGTGCAGGCCCAGACGCGCGTGCTGATGCGCACGCTGCTCCGTTTGCGCATCCCGACGTTGATCTTCGTGAACAAGATCGACCGGGGCGGCGCGCAGGATCAGCGCGTCGTCGACGCCATCGCCGCGAAGTTGACTCCCGCGATCGTCACGATGGGCACGACGCGGAACCGGGGCCGGCGCGACGCGACGTTCGTGCCGTACGGCGCCGGCGACTCCGGGTTCGTCGCCGCGCTCGCCGACGTGCTCGCCGAACGCGACGACACCCTGTTGGCGTCGTACGTCGACGACGCGGCCAAGGTGTCGTACCGGCAACTCCGGGACTCGCTCGCGTCGCAGGCCAGGCGCGCGCTCGTGCACCCGGTGCTCTTCGGTTCGGCCATCACGGGCGCAGGGGTCGACGCACTGATCGCGGGCATCACGGAATTGCTGCCGGCCGCGGTGGGCGACGCCGACGGTCCGGTGTCGGGCAAGGTGTTCAAGGTCGAGCGCGGCGCGGCCGGCGAGCGGGTGGCGTACGTCCGCGTGTTCTCCGGCGCGATCCACACGCGCGACCGGCTCCCCTTCGGCGCGGGACGCGAGCGCAAGGTCACCGCGATCACCGTCTTCGAGAACGGCTCGGACGTTCCGCGCGCGTCGGTCGGGGCCGGAAGGATCGGCAAGCTCTGGGGGCTCGGCGCGGTCAGGATCGGCGACGCGCTCGGCAACGCGGGAGTGACGCCGGATCCCCACTACTTCGCGCCGCCGACGCTCGAGACCGTTGTCGTTCCCCGTCGCGCCGCCGAGATGGGCGCGTTACGACTCGCGCTCGGCCGGCTCGAGGAACAGGACCCGCTGATCAACCTCCGCCAAGACGACGTGCGTCAGGAGATCTTCGTGTCGCTCTACGGCGAAGTGCAGAAGGAGGTCATCCAGGAGACGCTGGCGACCGAGTTCGGCATCGAGGTCGAGTTCCGCGAGACGACGACGATCTGCGTGGAGCGGCCGAACGCGACCGGTGCGGCGGTGGAGATCATGGGCAAGGCGCCGAATCCGTTCCTCGCGACCGTCGGGCTGCGTGTCGAACCCGGCCCGATCGGCTCCGGTGTGGAGTTCCGGCCCGCGGTCGAGGTGCTCGGCACGATGCCGCTCGCGTTCTTCAAGGCCGTGGAGGAGACCGTGCACCGCACGCTGCACCAGGGCCTCAACGGCTGGCCGGTCGTCGATTGCATCGTCACGATGACGCACTCCGGTTACGCGCCCCGTCAGAGCCACGCCCATCAGCGTTTCAACAAGGCGATGTCGAGCACGGGCGAAGACTTCCGAGGGCTCACGCCCCTCGTCGTGATGCAATCGCTGCAGCAGGCCGGCACCACGGTGTTCGAACCGATCCACCACTTCCACCTCGAGCTCCCGGCCGACACGCTCGGCACGATGGTGCCCGCGCTCGCGCGGGTGCAGGCGACCCCGCGAACGCCCGCGCCGCACGGTTCGTCGTGCACGATCGAAGGTGAGATTCCCGCGGCGCGCGTCTACGAGCTGCAGCAACAGCTCCCCGCGCTCACGCGGGGCGAAGGGGTGCTCGAGTGCGAGTTTGCCGGTTACGAGCCGGTGCGCGGACCGGTCCCGAGCCGCGCCCGCACCGACAACAATCCGCTCGACCGCAAGGAGTACCTCGTGAGCCTCGGCCGGCGCGCGTAGCGGTCTCGCGTTCTCGGTTCTAGCGCGTCAGCTCCAACACGGTCGCGAGTGCGGGCGACTCGGTGCGGTCGCGCGCGGGAAGGATGAGCGTCGCGATCCCGATCGCCGCGGCGCCGCCGTCGGTCAGCCAGCTGTCGCCGACCATGAGGGTGGTCGCGGGCTCGACCCCGAGCTGCGCGCACGCCGACTCGAAGATTCGGGTGTCGGGCTTGCAGATGCCGTGCTCGTACGAGAGATCGAAGGCGTCGATGAGTGAGAGCAGATCGTGTGCCTCGAACACGGTCCGGATGTCCCAGCCGCAGTCGCTCACCACGCCCACCGGTATCGCACGGTCGCGCAGCTCGGTGAGCACGCGGCGCGTATCGGGATACGGCCGCCAGCCGCGGGCGCTGCTCTCGAATCCGTACGTGAACTCGGCGAGCCCCGGCGCGAGATCGTCGAGCGGGGCGAGCAGGGCGAGCCAAAGGCGTCGGTGCGCTTCCGCGCTCACGTCGCGCCCCTTGGCGAGCTCGTCGGGCTGCCGCGACCGCTGCCGCACTGCTTCCCACGCGTCCGCGAATGCACTCGCGTCCACGTCGTGGCCCGACGCGGCGCGGAATGCAGCGGTGCAGCCGGTGGCCGGGATCGTGTCGAAGAGCGTGTGCCCGAAGTCGAACAACACCGCGCCGAATGCCGTCATCGCCGCATCGTATTGGCGTGGCCGGTGCGAGCTGCAGCCCGATCGACCACGGCGTCCGTTGTCACCTGCCCCACGCGTTTCATGCCGGCGGGCCCGTGAGCTCGCGGCCTCGCCTCTTTGTTGCTCAGTGTCTCCGGCGGGCAGGGCAGGGATCTGCAAAGGAATCGCCGGCAGTGCATGTGCAATGCCGGTGGCACTCCGCGCCCACCGCGGGCAGTCTGTACGCGTGAGCGACGCTCAGGACCTGCGAGCCTTGACGGCCGACGATGTGCCGTGGATGGCCGACGTGATGGTCGAGCGGCGAGCGGTCTACGCAGCGATGTCGCCGGTGTTCTGGCGCCCGGCCGCGAACGCCCGGCAGGTTCACGAACCGCACCTCGCGTCGTGTGTTGCGAACGAACGGTATGTCGGCATCGGCACCGGGCGCGGCTTCGTGCTCGGTGAACTTCAGGCAGCCGGCAGTCCGCCCTGGTGGCCCGAAGCTCCTCTCGGCTTCGTCGATGACTTCGCCGTCGTGGCTGACGATGCTTGGATGAGCGACGGTCGACGCTTGCTTCTCGCCGCGTGGTCCCTGCTTCGCGAGCGAGGCGCCGAGGCTCTGCGAGTCGTGACCGCTCGACGTGACGACGCCAAGGTCGCAATGTTGGAGTCGCTCGGCCTGACGATCGGCGAGTCGTGGTGGGTTCGGGCAGGTGACGCGTCAGTGTCGGGCGCGCCGGCATTCGGCCCGATCTCGGCTTACGGCATCGAGGCGTTGGTGATACCGGCGCCACCCGTCTACGACCCCGGTGGCCCGGTGCTGCTCGTCACGGCGCTCGTCTCGCCGAACGATGTCGGCACAGTGCCCCAGCTCGCGGCTGAGCATGGTGCCGTGCTCGCGATCGTGCCGGGAAAGCCGACCACGCCGGAGATGGCCGAGGCGGCTCGCGCCGCGGGCTTCGACGAGACATCGCGCTACTACGTCGGGCAACCCGGCGCGTCATACGGCGATGACTTCGGCGCGGTGGTGTCGTCTACATAGGGACGCATCGCCACCAGGAAGAGGACGACACCATGGGCAAGCTGATCGTGACCGAGTTCGTGACGCTCGACGGAGTGGCACAGGCGCCTGGAGCGCTCGACGAGGACCGCGACGGCGGCTTCCCGCACGGCGGATGGCAGGCGCCATTCCACGACGACGACTCCGGCCGCGACCTGTTCGAGCAAGCGAGGAGCATGGAGGCCCTGCTCCTCGGCCGAAGGACCTACGACATCTTCGCCGGGTTCTGGCCGACCGCGCCGGAGGAGATCCCGTTCACCGGCCTGCTCAACGGCGTCCCCAAGTACGTCGCCAGTCGCACGCTCGCCGAACCGTTGGGCTGGCCGGGCTCGACCCTGGTCGCCGACGACCTCGCCGCGGGCATCACGTCGATCAAGGCGCGCCACGACGAAGTCCACGTCATCGGCAGTCTCGACCTCGTGCAGTCACTGCTGCGCTTCGGCCTCGTCGACCGGCTGAACCTGTGGCAGTACCCGCTCCTGCTCGGCCGCGGCAAGCGGGTGTTCGCCGGCGGGGTCGTGCCCACCGCGTTGCGCCTGACCGAATCCGTGACCTACCCCAACGGCACGCTCCATCTCGCCTACGAGACCGCGGGAGCGCCCGCATACGGAGACATGGCGAGCGTGGCCGCGGCGGCCGCGCGGCCGCAGTAGATCCGATCGGGCCGCGCAAACCCGATCCGATTCCGGGGACACGCAATGCCCGCTCCGGGTATTGAGCGACCCCGGCGCGCAGGTGCCGCGCCGGTGGCAGAGGCGTCCTGGGGCGGGGCAAGCTGTGGACCGGCTGGCTACGAGGACGTAGACGATGGCGGGCTTTCAATCCGGGGAAGCGCTGTGGGTCGAGCGCCTGGGCAATCTTCGCAATGTGATCCGACAGGAGTTGATTCGTCGCCAACTGTCACGCCACGTCGTCGCCGGCATGACCGTGCTCGATGTCGGTTGCGGTCAAGGAACGCAGGCGATCGAGCTGGCGCGAATCGGATGCCGGGTCAC
>CAZLEC010000365.1:0-5177 GCA_964558245.1 uncultured Burkholderiales bacterium
ACGGTGGTGGCGAGCGCACGCTCGAGGAAGTGGCCGAGCACTTCGGCCTCACCCGTGAGCGCATCCGTCAGATCGAGGCCCGCGCGATGTCGAAGTTGCGCCACCCCTCGGCCGACGTCGGCGCCCGCGAGCTCCTCGAAGCGGTCTGACACCAACCCGAGAACGTCCAACTGGCGTGAGCAGGCGGTCTCCAGGACCGCCTGCTCACGCCGGTTCGCGTTCGGAGCCGGCGTGAAGGCGGCCTGAAAGTCGCCACCGTCATACTGCGACGGCCCCCAAGCTGCGCCCCCCTTGGGATGTCGGTCCCAGGGGGGCGCACCTTGCTACGAGCTGCGCACGAGGTCGAGTCGCGGTTCTCGGGCGCGAGCCACGAGCACCGGGGCTTCGAGGCGCTCGGCGATCCCGGCGGCCTGGCCGAGGAGCCGGCCCGCGCCCGGGTCGTTGCAGCCGGCCATCGCGATGCCGATCCCGTACGCGATGGGTGCGGTCACCCAACTGCCGGTGAAGGCGACCTGGTCGGCGAAGGGCGCCAAGAGGTCGCGGATGAGCGCGCTCACCTCGGGAAGATCGAGCAGGTACGCGGTCTCGGCCGAGATCACGAGCACCGACGACCAGAACGTCCCGCACGGCAGCCGGCGGAACGAGCTCTCGGCCAAATCGGCGAGGAGGGCACGGGCTTCGTCGCGGCCGCTCTCGTCGGCTGCGAGCGCGCGGGCGAGCGTCAGGGCGACGGCGGGCAGCGCCGCGCCGTAGGTCTCGAACACGACACGGGCGGCGGGCAGGGCGTCGCGCATGCGGTCCTGTTGCCAGCGCAGCAGACCGCGTTGCATCAGGTACGTCTCCCCGGCTCCCGCGATCCCGGAGGCCGTCCCGTAGTCGCGGGCCTGCTCGATGAGCTTCTCCGCGCGCTCGAGCTCGCCGGCGAGCCCGGCTCTCCACGCGCGCCGAACGGTGGTGCTCCACCGCATCGGTGCGAGCGCGTACGAGATCGACATCGCGTCGGCCTCCGCGCTCCGGCGCTTCACTTCGGCGAGGTCACCCTTTTGAATGGCGGTCACGACCGCGCTGCTGAGCGCGAAATAGCGGGTCGAGACGTCGGCTGATTCGGCGCAGACGTGCAGCAGCTCGGGGAGCGCGCGCTCGCGCGCGGCGAGGCTGTGCGGCGCGAGCGACACGGACGTGCGCCGGAGCAGCGATTCCGCGAGCGCAGTGGTGTCGCGGCTCCGGCGGGCGACCGCGACGGCCTCGTCGGCGATGCGCTCCGCGGCCGGCGGGTCGCTCACGCCGATGTCGGCGGCCCGGCGGGCGAGGATGCGGGCGCGGGTGGCGTCGTCGTCGGCGATTTCGAGCGCACGGTTGAGCAGCTCCTCCCCGCCGGAGAGGAGCAGGTACACATAGCTGGCCGACGACGCCCGCACGATCTCGAGGATCAGCTGGTCGTCGTTCGTGGTGAGCGCGAGCTGCACGGCCTCTTGGATCGTCGCGTGACTCTGCGGGTCGCCGGCGAGTTGGCGAGCCTCGGCCAGTTGCACGAGCAGCGAACCGCGCACGGAATCGTCCGGAGTGGTCTCGAGCGCCAGCGTGAACCATTCGGCCGCGGTGCTCGGTTCGAACAGGCGCATCGACTCCTGCCCGGCCTCACGCGCGTAGCGGGCGAGCTTCGCCGGCACGTCGGAACCGGAGGCGGCGCTCCAATGGGTCGCGAGCTGTGCCGCCGGGGCTCCGACGTCTTCGAGGGCGAGCGCGATCTCGCGGTGTCCGTCGGCCCGTTGGGGGGCGGAGAGGCCGGTGATGAGCCCGTGGCGGAACAGCTGGTGGGAGAAGCAGTAGGAGTTGAGTGTGCTCGGCTGGAGCACGTTCGCGCTCACGGCCCGATCGACGAGCGTGGCCGCGGTTCCGACGCTGGTCCCGGTCGCTTTCGCGATCGCCTCGAGGGTGAAGTCGGTCTCGAAGAGCGATGCCCGGTTGAGGAGCTCCGCGGTTGCGCGTCCGAGCTCCGCCGCGCGCTGGCACGCGACATCGCGCACGCCCGGCGGTGACGACCACTGTTGGATCATCTGCTCGGGCGACCCGAGGCTCAGCACCTCGGCGAGCATGAAGGGGTTTCCGGCCGTCAGCTCGTAGAGCGGGTTCACGAGCTCGGCGCGCGGCACGCGGTACATCCGCTCGAGCAGCTCGCTCACATCGGCCGGCTCCAACGCCGCGAGCGGGATCCGGCGCAGCAGGCCGCGCCGGTCGAGCGTGCGCAACGCGCGCGGGAGTGCCGACGACTGGGCGATGTAGTCGAACGGTGTGCGGGCGCTGCCGATGATCAGGACGCGCTTGGGGGTCGAGAGCGTGGTGAGCTGCCACACCACGCGCAGGAACGACGAGCCGACAGTGGCGAGGTCGTCGACCACGACGACCACCGGCGCCTTCGCCGACAATGCGCCGATCCACGGGGCGACGTGCCGCAGGAACCGCTCGTCGGGGAACTCGGAGGCCGAGGGCCGCCCGCTGAGGAAGGTCGATGCCACCTCGCGCACTCTCACGGCCGCGGAGTGGAGATCGGGGACGTGGTCGAGGACCTCCTGGAGCTCTACGTCGGAGAGGCGGAGGTTCGCTTCCGCGACCACCCGTGCGAATTCGTGCAACGCGGGCCGGAACACGTCGTGCACGTGCACCGGCAGCACGATCGCGTCGCGTGCGAGCCGGCGCGCGATCTGCAGCAGGAATCTCGACTTCCCGACGCCCGCGTCTCCTTCCACCACCACGACGCGAACGCCCTCGCGCACGGCTTCGTCGAAGCCGGCCAGCACCTGTTGATACTCGGGCTCGCGGCCGACGAACGGCAACGTCTCGGCGGTCGACGCCGGGAGCGGCGTCATGAAACCGCTCGCGGTTGCCAGCATGCTCGGGTCCTGGTCGAGCACGCGCCGCTCGAGCTCTTTCATGCCCGGCGACGGCTCGATCCCGAGCTCGTCGCGCAACGCCTTGCGCAGCGCGTCGCAGACCCGCAGCGCTTCGGCCTGGCGGCCCGCGCGGTAGAGCGCGACGACCTGGTGCGCCCGGAGGTGCTCGCGGAGCGGATGGGCGTCGGCGAACGTGTCGATATCGGCGAGCACCTCGAGGTGCCGCCCGTCCACGAGCATGGCGTCGTTGCGGGCCTCGACCAACGACAACCTCAGCTCGTCGAGACGGCGGATCGCTTCGGCCGCGAAGGGAAACGACGTGAGGCCTTCGAGCGGGGCTCCGGTCCACAGCGCCAACGCGCGCTCGAAGCTGGCCGCGGCGATGGTTGCGTCGCCGCGCCCGAGCGCGGCCCGGCCGTCACGCATCAAGGCTTCGGCGTAGCCGAGGTCGGTCTCGTCGGGGCCGGCGTCGAGCCGGTAGCCCCCCGAGGCGGCCACCACCCGCTCCCCGACCGGTCCGAGGGCCGTCCGCAGCCGCGAGACCACCACCTGCAATGCCGAGAGCGGCACCTCGGGCAGCGCCTCGCCCCAGAGGCCGTCGGCGAGGGTCTGCGGGCCCACGATGCGGTTCGCGTTGAGGATCAGCTGCGCCAGGAGGGCCCGCGGCTTCGGCGCCGCGATCCGGATGACCGCGCCGTCGTCGGCGACCACACCTACTTCCCCGAGCACCCCCAACCGCACAACCAGACGTTACTCACGGGTTGGGCCGGACCGATAGTCCGAATAATGCGCGTAAATAAACCCGCGATTTGTCACGAAATCCGGTCGAAGACCCGCTTGAGGGCGGCGTCGGTGCCGGCCTGGGGCAGGATCGCGCCGCCGTCGACCACGAGGGTCTGGCCGGTCACGTAGCTGGCGCGGTCGGAGGCGAGGAACAGGATCGCCTCGGCGATCTCGTCGGCCTCGCCGATGCGGCCGAGCGGGATCGACTCGGCGATCGGCTCGAACGCGTCGGGCATCTGCTCCCACACCGCCGTCAACGGCGTGCGCACGTGGCCGGGCGCCACGCAGTTGACCCGCACGGTCGGGCCGTACTCGAGGGCGGCGCTCTTGGTGAGCGAGATCACGCCGGCTTTCGCGGCGGAGTAGGCGGCTTCGTTGCGGGTGGGGGCGAGACCCGACACCGACGCGTTGTTGACGATGGCGCCGCCGCCGGTCTCGAGCATGTAGGGGATCACCGCGCGCGTCAGATTGAAGGTGCCGGTGAGATTCACGTCGATGAGGCGGTGCCAGAGCTTGTCGTCCACGGTGTGGAGCGGCCGGAGATCGCCGGTGCCGGCGTTGTTCACGAGCACGTCGATCGAGCCGAGCGTCTGCGCGACGCGGTCGACCACTTCGGTCACCTCGGCGCCGTCGCGCACGTCGAGGCCGTAGGCGTGGCCGCCCACTTCCGCGGCGATCCGGATCACGGCGTCGGCATCACGGTCGAAGATCGCGACGGTCGCGCCCTCGGCGGCGAACTTGCGGGCGGTGGCGGCGCCGATGCCCGACGCGCCTCCCGTGATCAGCGCGATGCGTCCTTCGAGCTCCGGCACGCCGTGAATCTACGCCGTGGATCTACGGCGCCTCGGGCGGTCGACGGCCGCTCAGCAAACCCGACACCGCGCCATAGGCGAAGGCCGACACGAGCTCGGCGTCGTAGGCGCTGTAGAACTCGGCGACTCCCGACACCACTTCGAGCAGCCCGAGCACGTGTTGGTGGTATTCGAGCGGCACCACGATCACCGTGCGGCCGTCCCGGGCGCCCTGGCGCACGGGCTCGCGCCGACGCAACGCTTCGTGCGCGGCGGCCGCGTCGAGGCGCACCGACTTCTCGCCTTCGTCGCACACCGCGGCGAGCGGCGTCTCACCCGAGGGGCCCACGAGCCGCACGGCAGCGCAGTCGGCGGGCACGACCTCCACGAGGTCGGCGGCGAGTCGCGCCGCGCCGAGCTCCACCGCGGTGCGCAGGTCGAGGAGCTCGGTGTCGGCGCGGAACACGCCGGAGCGCAGCAGGCTGTCGGCCACGGTGAGGTGGATGGAGCACTCGTCGCGGTGGAGGTGGCTGAGCCGCTGGAGGTGACGTTCCTTCTGCACCGCGTACACGCCGAACACGAGCGCGAGCGTGCACGCGAACACGCGCACTTCGCGCGTCGCCGAGAACAGCGCGGCGAGGGCCACGAGCCAGAGCATCCCCGTGAGCACGCCGATCTGCACGTGCCGGCGTGTGATCGCCGCGGTGGTGAG
>CAZLEC010000366.1:0-5169 GCA_964558245.1 uncultured Burkholderiales bacterium
CCCGAGGCGGGCGCGGTCTGGGCCGCCGAACGCGTCCGTGGGACGCTGCTTGCCAGCCCGATCGGCGACGCGCTCACACTGTCGGCCGGCGTCGCGTGCTATCCGACGCACGCGTTGGGCGCAGCCGAGCTGGTGCACCAGGCGAGCTGCGCGCTCGACGAGGCCCGCTCACGCGGCCGCGACCGCGTCGAGCTCGCCCCCGAAGCCAGCTGACGCCACACCCACCAGCGCGTACCGGCGTGCGCAGGCGGTCTGTGAGACCGCTCAGTCACGCCGGGTCGGATTGGGTTGGGTCGGTGAGGAGCGCGGCGGCGCGCTCGATCGCGTCGGCGACTGCTTCGGGATCCGTGAGCGGTGCGAGATGGTGCGCGTCGAGCACGAGCACCGGCCATCCGTGGGCGCGTGCCGCTTCGGTCTCGGGTGCGTAGGTCTCGCTGAGTTGCACGAACACTGCGGGCGGGTCGGGAGCCTCGGGCATGACCTCGTCGATCACGTCGACCTCGACGGCCGGGCACGCGCGCACGAACTCCTCGCGTAGGGCGTCGTCGGGGAGCAACGCCCGCATGCCGGAGTCGCCCCACCATTGCGGCCACGGCGGGAGCTTGCCGCGTACGGCCTCCGACTTCAGCTTCGCGACGAACGCCTCGGGCACGGTCTCCGACCAGCTCCGGCCGGGGTGCGGGAGCAGCGCGTCGACGAGCACCATCCCGATGACCCCGGGCGTGGCCGCGGCCAGCGCGGGGAGCCGAGGGCCGCCGCCGCTGTGCGCCACCAGCACCACCGGCGAGTCGATGCCGATGTCGGCGTCACGAACGGCGACGCGCCGCCCGCGAGCACGCAGCTCCGACGCGACCTTCGACCACGCGAACGGTCCGGTGAACGGGCCGGCGACCAACACGAACCCGACGGCGGGCGAGGAACCCGGCGGCGTGTCGGCGGTCACAGCGCGTCGAGCACGGCTTCGGTGTCGGCGCCCAGCTCGCGGCCGACGAAACGCACTTCACCGGGTGTGCGCAACAGCCGGGCGACCGGGCCCTGCATCACGACACCGTCGACGGTCACGAACACGCCCCGGGCGCGCACGTGGGGGTCGGCCATGAGGTCGTGCATCGAATAGACCGGCGCGATCGCGGCCTCGACCGCGTCGAACGCAGCGAGCACGTCGGCGCTCGGTCGCTCACCGACCCACGCGGCCACGATCTCGTCGAGCTCGTCGCGGTGGCCCGCGCGCTGCTCGGAGGTCGCGAACCGCGGATCGTCTCCGTGGCCGAGGAGCTTCAGCACTCGGTGCGCGATCGACTCGGTGGAAGTGGAGATCGCGATCCATTTGCCGTCGCGGCATTGATACGTGCCGCGCGGCACCGAATACGGGATCCCCGAACCGAGGCGCGGCTGCTCGTAGTCGAGGTGCGCGGCGGCCGACGGGAGCGCCGACATCATCTGCAGCATCGACTCGAGCAAGTTGACGTCGACCACCTGCCCGGTGCCGCTGCGGTCGCGCTCGCGCAGCGCGACCATCACTGCGAACGCGCCCGCGAGCGCGGCGACCTCGTCGGTCAGTGCGATGGGCGGCAACAGCGGTGCGCCGTCGGGCTCGCCGTTGATCGCTGCGAACCCGCTCATCGCCTCCGCGATCGTGGCGAACCCCGGCTTCGACGCGTACGGCCCGTCCTGTCCGAACCCGGTCACCCGCAGCACGACGAGGCGGGAATTGCGCGCGGCCAACACGTCGGGCCCGAGACCGAGGCGTTCGATCGTGCCCGGACGGAAGTTCTCGATGAGCACGTCGGCCGAGTCGACGAGCCGGAGCAGGTTCTCGCGGCCGGCCTCGCTCTTGAGGTCGAGCACGATCGCGCGCTTGTTGCGGCCGAGAAGCTTCCACGTGTACGAGTCACCGCCCTCGGGCGGGAACCAACCCATGCGCCGCACACCGTCGCCCGCGGGTGACTCGACCTTCACGACCTCGGCGCCGAAGTCGGCGAGGTGGCGGGCCGCGCCGGGGCCCGCGAACACGGTCGCCATGTCGATCACCCGCAAACCCTCGAGCGCCTGCACGAAGGGAAGCTAGATCACGAGATCGTGAAGCCCTTCACCATGCCCTCGAGCGCGTGGGGGATGTTGTTCTTCTTCGGGTCGGGGAAGAAGCAGATCAACATGTAGTTGCCCGGCTTCAGATCGAGGTTCAGCCACGCGTGTTGCGTCGGCGTGAGCCCGACCACACCGGTGATCTCGGTGAACGGCGGCGGTCCGGCCGGCGGCGGGGTTCCCGGCGGCGTGAGCACGTAGGCCTTCGCCTGGGCAACCGTCTTGCCGGGATTGAGCTTGAAGAGGTTGAGCTCGTGCACCTCGGTGCCCTGGTTCGAGATGTCGACCTCACCCTTGCCGGTGAATCCTGCGGGCAGCGTGAACGAGAAGTCGCCGAGAATGATCGTCGACGACGCCTTGGGAGCCGTGTTCACCGACTGCCCCGAGGGCACGGCCTGGAATTCGCCGAGCATGCCCTTCGCGGCGTGCGGCTTGCCGTCGGTGCCGGGGATGAAGCACGTCACGACGTAGAGGCCGGGATCGAGCTTCACGGTCGCGGTGGTCGACTTGCCGGGTCCGGCATCGTTGGGACCGCCCACGAACACGACGCTCGGCTTCATGGCGCCGATGTCGGTGGTGATCGCGGCCGCCTTGAACTCGTCGAACGTCGACGCGCCGAGCTTCGCGATCTGGAGCTGGTGGTCTTGCTTGCCTTCGTTCTCGAGCGTGAAGTCGACGTAACCCGTGGGCACGGTGTCGGGGAGCGTGAAGGCGTAGTCGCGCGCGATGACCGTCACTGCGGGACGAATGGCCGGCTTCGCGGCCGCGGTGGTGACCGGCGGCCCGCTCGTCGGGATCGTCGAGCTCGAGCCCTTCGAGCTACTGCTGCACCCGGCGAACGCCAACCCGGCGACGACGCCTGCGATCAGGTAACGACGCGCGACCACACGACTCCTCGACACGAGCTCTCCCCCTCGGTTGCTTCAGTTCGCTGCACCCGGCGAATTGGATCACCTGGCTACCACAAATAGGTGAAGGAACGGTCGCTTTGCTGCCCAAGGGCGTAGTCGCGATACAGCCCGGCGAACATCGAGCGGGTCTGCTCGGTCCACGTCAGCGCCGCGCGCGAAGCGATGCGGCGCACGAGCTGCGTGTAGCCGCCGTCGTACACCCGGTACTCCGCCCACGCGCCCGGATAGTCCTTGACGCACGCCACTTCCACGATCGGAACTCGGCGTGCGGTCTCGAAGTGCCGGACCCGGTTCCGGTGCGTGTGACCGGCGAAATACCCGGCGATCGACTCGCAGCGCGTGATCACGCCGCAGAGGGCCTCGCTGTCGTCGGGATTGATCCCGAAGTAATGGTCGTTGCGTTCGGCGGAGCTCGGGTCCCAGGGATGGTGGTGACCGAACACCAGGACCGGCCCGGTCGATTCCGACGCGAGCGATTCGAGCCAGGCGAGCTGTCCGTGCGCGATGCGCCCGTGCTCGGCGCCGGGCCGAACGGTGTCGAGCACCGCGAGCGTCGCTCCCGGAAGGTCGATCGTGAACGGCGCGGTCGCGGCGATCGTGTCGGTGATCATCGCGTCGTGATTGCCCCGAACATGACGCATGCGAGGGCCGAGTTGCGTGTAGGCGTCGAGGAAGGCCTGGTATTCCTCTTCGGTTCCGCGATCGGTGAGGTCACCTTTCACGACGACCGCGTCGGGATCGAGGGCCTCGATCTCGCTGATGGCGCCCGCGTTCATCACGTTGGGATACGGCTCCGCACCGGGCGCGGCGCTGAGGATCGGACCGAGCTCCTCCGGTGTTCCCAGGCGCCCGCATTCGACCTCGCCGAAGTGCACGTCGTTGACCGTCGCGAAGGTCGCCAGCAGCGCGCCGGGCGGACGCGCAATCGTCGCGACCCGCGCCGGCAACAGGTCGGTGGGCGCGACGCCGTCGACTCCGAGGGCGTACTCGGTGTCGGGCTCGAGCCCCGCCACCCGTGCCGAGTGATACCGCCCGACCGTGGTCACCACGTGCTCTCCGACGGTGGTCGTGACAGCCGCGTCGTCGTCGGTGCGGAAGGTCACGACGATCTCGTCGGGCCCCACCGTGAACAGCTCGGGGTCGTGGATCACCACGCCACGATAGAACCAGAATGACGGGCATGACGATTGAACGTGTGGAACCGCCATTCGAAGCCGACGAGCGATCGATGCTGTTGGCCTGGCTCGATTATCACCGTGCGACGCTCGAGACGAAGTGCGAAGGCCTCTCCGACGATCAGCTCCGCCGGCGATCGGTGCCGGCGTCGAACCTTTCGTTGCTCGGGCTCGTGCGCCACATGGGTGGCGTCGAGTACCACTGGTTCCGGTTCTGGCTCGGTGGTGAAGATCCGCACCCGCGCTACGACAACGAGCCCGACGAAGAATTCGCGGTCGACGGGGCCGATGTCGCGGAAGGTTTCGCGTACTGGCGCGGCGAGTGTGCGCACGCCCGGGAGGTCGTGGCGAGGTTCGGGTCACTCGACGACGTGGGCGCGGACCAGACGAAGGGTGCCGGCATCTCGCTCCGTTGGACGCTCGTGCACATGATCGAGGAGTACGCGCGCCACAACGGCCATGCCGACTTCCTGCGCGAAGCGATCGACGGCTCGAAGGGCGACTGACCCCGTCGCAGAGTGAAGGAGAGGCGAGCCGACTCGCTCAGGACCAACCAGGGGGTCGCCGGCCCGCCTCTCCAGCCGACATCGTTGCACCTCGAAGGGTGCTGACAAGAGGAGAGTTCGGGGGGAGGCCTTGGGGTGGCCCGCTCCCACCGAACTCCCCGCTTCCTAACCGGTCCGGGGATGTCCGACCCGGTCCTTTCAGCATGAACCGTCGGCAATGCCCGAACAAGACCCTATTTGTGCAGGTCAGAGGGGCTACAAGGCCGGCCCGGCGGCCGGCCGTCAGACCCGGTTTCGCTTGCCCAGACGGCCGGAAAGCCGCCAGGGGCCTCGTTGCATGCCCGCGCGCTGGGCCGACCGGCGGGAGGCCTCGACCCACATGCTGAGCGACTCCACGTCCGGCGCGGCAGGGATGTCGGCGTGGGCGGCGGCCCGGAAGGCATCGAAGACCGACAGCGCGGCGACGATCTCCGCGACCAGTTCGGCTGACGG
>CAZLEC010000367.1:0-1942 GCA_964558245.1 uncultured Burkholderiales bacterium
TCGGCCCGCGGACGGCGCCGGTAAGCTGTCGGGCCAGGAGGTGGGTAGCGCGTGGCCCGGGCACTCTTGCTCAACGCCAGCTTCGAGCCGCTCTGCGTCGTGTCGTCGCGGCGGGCGGTCGTCTTGGTGTTGAAGGAGAAGGCCGAAGTCGTTCACCGCAACGGGGCCGAGTTCCGCTCGGAGCGCCGAACCGTTCCCGTCCCCACGGTCATCCGGCTCGTGCACTTCGTGCGCGTGCCCTTTCGCGCCAGCGCTCCGTTGTCTCGGCGGGCGGTGTTCGCCCGCGACGGGCATCGCTGCCAGTACTGCGGCCGGGCCGCAGAGAACCTCGACCACGTCGTGCCGCGCTCACGACTCGGTCCGCACACTTGGGACAACGTGGTTGCCTCGTGCCGGTCGTGCAACGCGCGCAAAGGCGACCGGCTCCCGGCCGAGTGCGGGATGGCCCCTCGCCGTCGGCCCGTCGCACCCCATGCGACGCAGTCGTTGATCGTCTCGGCCGGTCCCATCGACCCCGCGTGGCGGCCGTACCTCTCGAGCCTCGACGCCGTCCCGGCCTGACGGCTACCAGTCTTCGTCTTCGTCGTCGTCATCATCGTCGTCGGCTCCGACCGAAGGCTCGGCGAGGGGCGCGAGCCGGCTGAGCAACGCCACCAGCTCGGTGCGGAACTGCTGGCGCTCGCGTCGCGCGGCGCGCCTGATCTCCGCCGCTTCGCGTTCGGCCGCGGCGATCACCGCGGCGGCGTCGAGGTCGGCGTCGCCGGTGCCGGGACGGGCCGTGGCGACGGAGGGGGCGGGCTCGGTGGCGCCGGCGATCGTCACCAGCCGGGTGAGCTCGTCGACGGCGCCGGCGGAAGCCGGGCGTCCCTTGGGCGCCGACGCGTTCGCGTTCTCCTCGGGGCGCGGTTCCTTCGAGATCCGGTCGAGGCGCCGGCGCTGCTTCGCCAGCTTCCGCTCGAGCCGCTCGATGCGCTGAATGATCGCGGCGAGCGTGTCGTCGCCGAAGTTGACGGTGCCGCTGCCGAAGCGGTTGACGTCGTCGTCTCGCAGGCCGACCTCGCGGGCCTGAGCCGCCTCTTGGCAGATGGCTTCCGCGTCGCGGTTGGCGCGCTCGAGCAAGCTCGTCGCTTCGGCCTCGGCGCGGGCGAGCACGTCGGCGGCGTCGATCGTGATCGCCTCGCGCGCCCGCTCGGCTTGCTCGACCTGCGCCGCCGTGTCCTCGACGGACTGTCGCACCGCGGTCAGCTCGTCGAGAACGACGATGGCCTCGTCGCGAGTCGTCGCCAGCGTGTGCTGGAGTTGTTGGAGCTCGATCCGGTCCTGCGCGAGTGAGCGGTCGGTCTCGGCTCGCTGGAATTCGAGGTGGCCGAGCTCGCGACGCGCCTCGGTGACCTCACGCCGTACGGCGTCGAGCTCTTGTCGTATCTCCGAGCTGTCCGCGGCGCGACGCGCTTCTGCGAGCTCGGCTTCGATCGCCTCCGCGTGCGTGTCGAGCGCGTCGAGCGCGCGGCGCGTCGTCTCGAGCTCGGTGGTGAGCTCCTCGGCGTTGGCGCGAACGGCGCCCAGCTCGCCGCTGGTGCGATCGAGACGCGCGGCTTGCGCCGCGAGCTCCGACTCGAGCGCGGTGACAGTGGCGCGAGCCTCGTCGAGCTCCGACGCGCGCGCGGCCAGGGTCATCTCGAGCTCGGCGGCCGACTCCAGCGCCGACGCGCGTTCGCGCGAGGCCTCGGCCAACGCGAGCTCGCGTGTCTGCAGCGTCGCTTCGAGATCGGTGACGCGATCGCGGCTGGCCGTGAGCGCGCGCTCGAGCTCGTCGCGTTCGGTGCCGGACCGTGCGATGGCTCGTTCGAGCTCGTCGCGTTCGGTGTCGGAGCGTGCGATCGTTCGTTCGAGCTCGTCGCGTTCGGTGTCGGAGCGTGCGATCGTTCGTTCGAGCTCGTCG
>CAZLEC010000367.1:2042-5132 GCA_964558245.1 uncultured Burkholderiales bacterium
TTCGAGCTCGTCGCGTTCGGTGTCGGAGCGTGCGATCGTTCGTTCGAGCTCGTCGACGCGCGCGCGAACGGTCTCGAGCTCGCGGTTCGCCGCGGCGAGCTCGGCGTTCGCGGTTTCGAGCTCGTCGGCGCGGCTCACGACCGTGCGCTCGAGGTCCGCCGAGCGGGCGAGCATCGCCACGAGCTCGGCCTGGGCCCGGTCGACCTCGGCGTGCATGCGTTCGGCGCGGGCCTCCGCGTGGATCCACCGATCGAGCACGTCGTCGTCGGGCCGGCGGATCTCGTTGGGACTCGTCGCCGGGAGCTGCGCGGCGGGCACCCAGGGCGCTTCGGGCTCGAGCGCGACGGTGGGCTCGGCGGCCGCGGGCTCGATCTCGGCCGCGGCGGTTTCGGTGTCGCCGGGCGCGTCCTCGGGAATCGCTTCCGGGCGGGATCCGGAAGCCGGCGGCGCGCCGACGACTGCTCCGATCCCGGGCTCGATCTCGACGTCGGGCTCGGCGATCGGGGCCGCGCCGTTGGCCGTGTCGTGGCCATCCGTCGGTTCGGCCGGCGCGAGTGTGAGCGGCGCGTCGGCGATCGCGGCCGCGGTGCTCGCGGAGTCGGCGCCGGGTGCGTCGTCGGTGATGTCGAGATGGTCGGCAGTCGCTTCCGGCGGCGCCGCTTCGGGCTCGGTCATTGGCTCGAACGCGGCGGCCGGTTGGGCGGGCTGCAGCGACAGCGATTCGAGGTCGCTCGTCACGCGCTCGTGTGCCGTGAGGAAGTCGCTTGCCGCGCGGAGCGGGTCGCCGTGCGGGTCGACACCGAGCTCGGTGAGCAACTCCTGGATGCGGGCGATGGTCTCGACCGATTCCGTTTCGCCGTTGTCGGCGCTGGGCGCGGCGCCGTACACCGCGCTGAACGCTTCGAAGGAACCGAAGCCGATCATTCGCAACGCGGCCGTCTCGGCGGTGAGCGCGTACTGGAACTTGCGTCGCGCTCCCGGCTTGATCAACGCGCGCCGTGATCGGTGCTCGGCGTCGACGCGCATCTCGTGCAGCCGGCGGACTTGTGCGATGTCGTCGATCGAAGGCTGTTCGGTGCGCTCTCCTGCCGCGCTGGTCGCGGCGCGCAGCGCGTCGATCGCGTGGTCGTTGTCGCCGGCGACTGGGTCGCTCCCGTTCGACGCCGGTCGTGCGGACGCACTCTGCGCGGAGGCCAGCACCTTCTCGTCGACCCAACCCGAGTGCCGCGACGGCACGTCGTCGTTCGGGGTGGAGTCGTCGCGTCCGGCCATCGGATCGTCCATCACGCCTCTTTCGTCGGAATCGCCGGCGCGGTCCTGTACGCGGCTTCTGCCGAACCACGTGGACACGGCTCCTCCTCGAGTTGGTGCTCCTGACTCCGTTTGTGGCGGATGGGGGAGCAGAGGGTTGACGCTGTGGTGGATTGTGTCATAAGGTGGCGCCAGGTGGTGGAAAGGGGAGGGAAATCCCCACACCGGTAACGCAGGTGGTGCGAGGCGATGTTCCTGGGGGAGTACCAGCACTCCCTCGACGCGAAGGGCCGGGTCATCCTCCCGGCTCGATTTCGTGACCAGCTCGAAGGGGGTGCGGTGATGGCAAGAGCGCTCGACGGCTGCCTGGCCGTGTACCCGGTCTCGGAATTCGATCGGGTCGCCGCAAAGCTGCGCGAAGCCCGCGAACGCGGTGCACGCGAACGTCAGGCGGCGCGCTCGTTCTTCACCGGCGCGGTCGAGATCACGCCCGACAAGCAGGGCCGCGTCGCCATCCCGGCCCACCTCCGCGAGTACGCCTCGCTGGAGCGAGAGGTGATCGTCGCCGGCAACTTCGACCATCTCGAGATCTGGGACGCTCCGACCTTCAACCAGCGGGATCGCGAAGGCACGGCCTCCATCGTCGGGGGAGAAGGCATCAACGACTTCGTCTAGGCGCGGTTACGGGGGACGACGCGGCGACGCTGCCGCACTACGACCAATCCGGACGTAGCCCTATAAAGCGGTACGAACAGCTTGAAAAGACAACGGAGCCCGGACACCCCGGGCCCGTCTCCAGCCCCTCGGCCGGCGCGGTTGTTGGCCCCTACTCCGCCCGCTATCAGCCGTTGCCGACTCGGGGAGACATCCCGGGCGGCGCCTGTCGACCGGGGGGCTGGAGACGGGGCCGGCGGCACGTGCGGTTCCGGCGAAACGGTTCGAGGAGACAGTTGTGGTGGCGGAGTTCTCGCATCTCCCGGTGATGGTCCGGGAGGTCGTGGAACTTCTCTCGCCCGTACCGAGCGGACTGATCGTCGATTGCACCGTGGGTGGCGCCGGCCATGCCACTGCGCTTCTCGACGCGCGGCCCGACATGCACTTGCTCGGAATCGACCGTGACGCCGACGCCGCCCAGGCCGCTCGTCTTCGTTTGTCCGCGTACGGGGCGCGCGCGCAGGTGGTCGAAGGTGGATTCGAACAGCTCGCGGAGCTGGTCGACCGTTATTGCGAGGGAGAACGAGCCATGGGCATCTTGATGGATCTCGGGGTGAGCAGCCCCCAGCTCGACCGCCCCGAACGTGGCTTCTCCTATCGCTTCGACGCCCCGCTCGACATGCGCATGGACTCGAGGCAGGCGCTGACCGCCGCCGACGTCGTGAACGGCTACGACGTCGAGGAGCTCGCGACGCTGATCGCGCGCAACGGCGAGGAGCAATTCGCGCGGCGCATCGCGCGCGGCATCGTCGCCGCCCGCCCGCTGCGCACCACGCGCGAGCTGGTCGACGTGATCCGTGCGTCGATCCCGGCGCCCGCCCGGCGCCGCGGCGGCCATCCCGCGCGCCGCACGTTCCAGGCGATCCGCATGGAAGTGAACCGCGAGCTCCCGAATCTCGCCGACGGTCTCGGCGACTCGGTGCACGTGGTCGGACCGGAGGGTCGGGTGCTCGTGTTGGCGTACCACTCCCTCGAGGACCGTATGGTGAAGGAGACCTTCGCGAGCTGGGCCGACGCGGACTCCGCGCCGTCGCTGCCGAAGCTCCCAGTCCCTGAGCCGTCGCGCAATCCACTTGTGCGACTGCTCACTCGGCGGCCGCTCCGGCCGCGTGCAGACGAGGTGGC
>CAZLEC010000368.1:0-5121 GCA_964558245.1 uncultured Burkholderiales bacterium
CTGCGCAACTACCGCGACTTCCTCGAGACGAACACCGATCTGTACTCGGCGTCGTACCCGTGGATGGTCAACCGCGGCCTGTTCATGACACCGGGCGACGAGGAGCAGTGGACGCTGTCGGTCCAACACACCGAGGCCGACGTCGACCGCTACGTCGACGCGTTCACCGAGTTGTGCCAAACGCTGAGCTGAATCGAAGCTCGGCGGATTCGAACGTCAGCGGGGTCGGGCTCGCGTCAACGCTTGCCTTCGCGATCGTCCGCGTGCGGCAGACCGGGCAGCGACTCGGAATCCGGAGTCGCTCTCACTGCGTCGCGGTTCGCTTGTTGGAGTTGCGCGAAGATCTCTTCGCGGTGCACGTCGATCGAGCGGGGCGCTTTGATCCCCAGACGAACTTGATCGCCGCGAACCTCGAGCACCGTCACCACGATCTCATGACCGATCATGATGCTCTGGTTGGCACGTCGAGTGAGCACGAGCACGGGGTCCTCCCTCCGTGGGGCCGCCGTGGAGGCCGGACCGGAGCATACGAGGTTGCGACGCGACGCGCCTCTCGAACCCGGAGGACTTTTGAATTCGCGCGCGGCGCGGGTTCAGCGCGTGACAGCGAGTGGAGCGCGCACGCTGTAGCTCGTCGTCGGCAACACGATCTGCGCCGCCTCGTGCGAGTGCCGGTTGACGACGATCGGACCGAGCAGGTTGAGCGTCGCGTCCTCGGGACGTTCGCGCAGCGTGACCACTGCCAGGACGATCGCGTCGTCGGCGATGTTCAGGCCGAGTCTTTCCGCGCCCGCGTCGTCGAGGTCGAACTCGTAGTCCGGGTAGAACACCCAGGGCGGAACCACCACGAATCCGACATCGGGGTCATCCACCGCGCGTAGCAGCAAATAGGGACTACCCGGCGGGCCCCACGGCTTCAGCTGGAAGTTGTGCACGTGGGGAAATCCGGGCAGGCCTGCCGCGAACCTGATCTCCACGAAGTCGGTCTGAGTGTCTGTATCGAGCATGTGCACCTACTGCAGGAAGGCCGCCAGCGAAGGCTGAATCGCCTTGGCTGCCGCGGCGAGAGCTGCCTGGTACGAGGTCTCCTGCGCCTGCAGGTTCATCAGCACCTGGGCCATGTCCGCGTCTTCGACGGTGGACAGGTTCTGTTGCATCGTCGTGGCATTCGTCGTGTTCTGGTTCTTCGCGGTGTCGACGCGCGAGTACGTCGCTCCGACCGTCGCCTGTGCCGTTTGCACTTGCTGGGTCTGAGTGTTCAGCTGCGCGCTCAATGCGGTCAGGTCCTGACCGCCGTGGATCGCGCTCGACAGCTGCGTCAGCGTCGAGAACAGGTCGTTGCCCGGCGATCCGAACACGGAGTTCCCGGTCACGTTCACCTGCACCTGCACACCGGGAGCGATCGATCGCTGGACCGCGCCCGACGTGCCGACGTAGTTGCCCGACGCGTCGTAGGCGGTCGATCCGCCCGTCGTCCCGCCGAAGAGCGGCCGGTTGTCGTACTGCGTGTTCGCGAGGCCGATGAGGCTCTGGCGGATCTGGTCGATCTGGTTCGCGATCGCGTCGCGCGAGGTCTGGTCGCTCGCGCCGGTGTTCGCGGCCTGGATCACGAGGCTGTTGACCTGCTGGAGCTGGGTGACGACCTGGCCGATCGTGCTGTCGGTCGTGCCGAGCCACGCCTCCGCGTCGGAGATGTTGCTCGCCAACTGCGTGTTCCGGTTCAACGACGACCGCAGCTGCAACGACGTGCCGATGTCGACCGGCGAGTCGGAGGGCTTGGTCAGCTTCTTGCCCGACGACGCCTGGGCCTGCAGGTCGGCGACCCCGCTCAGGCTCGCCTGCAGGGTCTGGATCGCGTTCTGCGAGAGGGAGATGTCGGAGACGCGGCCGCTCATCGTGTGCCCCTTGCGCAACCGATCAGGGAGTTCGGGTTCATCACGGTCCGACCATGTTGATGAGCGTGTCGAGCATCGAGTCGAGCGTCGTCACGAACTTGGCCGAGGCTTCGTACGCCTTCTGGTACTCGACCATGTTCGTCATCTCTTCGTCGGTGTTGACCCCCGCTTGAGAGTTCCGGGCCGCATCGAGGCTCTGAACGGACTGTTGCTGGACGTTGTCCCGGGTCTGTACGTCCTTCGCGTCCACCCCGAGCTGCTGGATCATGGTGCTGTACGTGGCGTCCGCGCCCGAGTTCGAAGTCGCCATGTCGCCGAGTTCCAGGGCGACGCTCCCGTCGAGCGAGCCGTTGCCGGCCACCCCGGCGGCCACCGCCGACGGATTTCCGGCGACCAGGGCCGACACCGCGAAGTTCGACGCGTTCGTCCCGGTGAAGAAGGCGCGTCCGCCGATGCCGTCGGTGCCGACCGGCGTCGAGCCGAGCAGCGTCGCGAACCCGGCGTTGGCACCCGACGCCTGCACTTGCAGCGCGTGGGTTCCCGTGGGCGCGATGGCGACGGAGAGTGAACCGTCACCGTTGGTGGTGACGGTCGCCGTCGCGTTCCCGGCGCCGATCGCGGTGTCGAGCGCGGTCTGCAACGAGGTCTGCAGCGCGGCGGCGCCGCCGGCTCCCGACCAGTCGGCTCCCGCGACCGACACGGTGGTGGACGCGCCGCCGTCGAGCGCGAGACCGAACTGCAACGTGCCGGCCGCGCTCTGGTCGGTGGCGCCCGCCGCGATCGTGCCGGAGATCGGGCTCATGACGTTGTTGACCTGGTCGCGCAAGGTGTTCGCGACGCCGTCGAGCTTCGACAAGTACCCGGGCAGCACCGTGTTGATGTCGTTGAGCATCCCGCCGGCCTGACCGGAGGTCACGTTCAACGCGAAGCCGCCCTGCGTGGCACGGAGCACCGCCGACGAACCGCTCGTGTCGAGCGACAACGACTGTGACTGGTTCTCGGCAACGAGGTTCAGCCCGCCGAGCGACACCGTCACCTGGTTGTTCGAGCCCTCTTGGATGGTGGCGCCCGTCAGCTGGGCGAGCGTCTGCGCGAGCGTGTCGCGCTGGTCCTCGAGCGTGTTCACGTCGAGACCCGCGACCGAGCCGCTCTGGATCGCCTGATTGACCTTGGCCAGGCTGGCCGACGTCGTGTTCACCTGCGCGACCAACGCCGAGAGCTGTGAGGTCTCGCTGGTGCCGAGTTGCTGCAGCGAACCGGCCGCCGAGTTGATCGTCGACGCGAGCATCGAGGCCTGCTGGAGCAACACGCTGCGCGTTCCCGCATCGCCCGGGTTGTTCGCGACGGAGTCGAAAGCAGACCACAGGTTCGAAATCTGCGCGCCGATGCCCGTGCTGCTCGGCTCGCCGAACAGGTTCTGGACCTGCGTCATCGTCCCGTTCGTCTGGTCGAGGCTGGCGAGGGATCCGTGCTGGAACCCGGCCTGGATCTCCAAGAACGCGTCGCGGAACCGCGTGACCGCGGAGACCTGCACACCGTCGCCGTCACCACTCGAGGTCGAGAAGATCGCCGGCGTCGCGTTCCCGAGCGTCGTCATGTCGGCGGCCTGCCGCGTGTACCCGGTGGTGCTCGCGTTCGCGACGTTGTTCGCGGCGATCTCGAGCGCGCGCTGCTGCGCCTGCAGCGAGCTCAGCGCGATGGAAAGCCCGCCGAACTCCGACATCAGCCGGTCACTCTCATCAGATGGCCTTGTCGACCAATCGAAGCGCCAGCGAACGGTCGGGCATGGTGCCGCTCGCGTCGTAGGAATCGATGTCGATCTCGCCGAGCGATGCCAACGCCTCACGCGCGGCCAGCTGGCCGCGTTGGAGCATGTCGCGGTTCGACTTCGTGATCGATTCGATCTCCTGCGCGAGCGTGAGCAGCGCGCGGCGGTGCTCGCCGAAGATTCCGTCCCAGGGCGTCGGCGCGATCGCCGCGAGCTCGCGGAGCGACGGCGTGTCCGACAAGCCGAGCTCGACGATCGCGCCGGCCGCCGCCAGCGCGCGCTCCAGTTCGACTCGCTTGATCTCGCCCAGGATCGTCTCGACCTCGCGCGTGGCGTGCGAGAGCCACCGCGTCCGTCCCGACGCGAGCACCAGCTGTTCCTCTTCGAGCTTGAAAACGAGCAGCTCGAGCAGCTGCCGTTCCCGCCACAAGATGTTGGATACCTCGCTGAGCGACATCGTCATCCTCTCGAGATCTGTCCGGGTCTCATCGGCCGGACGACCCCGAGAAATGAAGGATCCAGTCAGTGCCTCATGTCACGCGCCGCGGCGAACGCCGGCCGGGCACTCCGGAGGCGCACGGAGGGTGAGGTCCGCGAGGCCGTAACCCGGGCACGGGCTCGGTCAGGGCACGGAGGTCAGGAACGCAGGTCTCGGCCGAGCACGAGCCCGACCAATGGAGAAGTGTCAGCCCAATATCCCGAGGGCGACGGCTCGGCCGAGGGCCTCGTTGCGGTTGCTCGCCTCGAGCTTGGCGTAGATGCGGACGAGGTGCGACTTCACCGTCGCGAGGGTCACCGACAGCGCCGCCGCGATCTCGCGGTTCGAGCAACCCTGGGCGAGGCACGCGAGCACTTCCCGCTCGCGCAGGCTGAGCAGCTCGTTCGGCTCGTCGTCGAACCAGCGGGGCCGGACGGTCCCGGCGAGGGCGCCGTGGAGCGCGGGAACGACCTGCTGTTCGCCCTTGAGCGCCGAGCCGATCACGGCGGCGAGGTCTTCCGCGCTGCCCGATCGGAGCGCAATCCCCCGGACACCGAGCGCGACCAGGTAGCCGACCACGTGCTCCTGACCGGGCGCCAGCATCGCGACCATCGCCGGCGCGGGGCGCAGGCGCGAGAGCCGCAAAACGGTGTCGGCGGTGGAGAGGTCGGCCGGTTGACCGACCACGACGAGATCCGGGCGCTCGACGGCCGCGACGCTCACGACCTCGCGGCCCGAGTTGGTCTCCGCGACCACGTCGACACCTTGCGCATGCAGCACCGACGCCACGCCGAGCCGGGCGAGCGCGAGCTCGTCGGCCACGACTGCCCGCCGATCGTCGTTGTCGTTCACGCCGGCGTTGCCTCCCGGGTAACCCGCAACGAGGCAGCGTACCTGCGGTCCTTACCTACAGCGCGCCAATCGCACGCTCCGCGTTCACTTCTTTCAACCCCGCGGTCGATCAAGCGCAGCGCCTGCCT
>CAZLEC010000369.1:0-5111 GCA_964558245.1 uncultured Burkholderiales bacterium
CCGACGACCTTGATGACTGCCAGATAGTGCTGGGGACCGCCGAGCATCGGGTGACCTTTCTCACCGAACCGGTCTGACCGAGTCGGCTTTACAGTTCGGTACTACCAGATCGGAAGTACCGCTACGGTCTTGCGAGGTTCGGCTTGAGGCTCCGCCCAACCCTCGACCTCAACTTCAGGTTGACAATTATGTCAACCTGTGCTTCGCGTCGAGACTGTACCGGAGCGCGCGCATCGAATCAACGATCCGGGGACGCGTGCGGTGCGTGCCCGGTCGGTCAGCACCGGACCGGCACCTGGGGCACCGACACGTCGCGGTAGGTGAACGGTCCGTTCGCGACGTCGTTGAGGACCGACAGCGCCGCCACCCCTTTGGCGCGCAGGGAGTCGAGCGTGCCCAACCGCACCTGTTGCGAGCCGGGCACCGCACCGTCGACCGCCCGGCACGTCGTGCCCGCGGGCGGCGCGCCGCGCAGGTCGAGCACGATGCTCGCGCCGCCCACGTCGACCGCCGCGACCCTCGACGCGAGGTGCGGCGGCAGCTGCCGCAGGACGTCGGCCACCCCCGGCGGCGCGAGCTGCGCGCCGACCTCGGCGGTGCGCTCCCCGACCACCTTCACCGTGTGCGCGGGAACCGACCTCGAGAAGGCGATCACTCGCCCCGTGGACGCGACGAGCGCGACCTTCGTGGGCGACACGCGGACGAACGCGGTCGGTACGTACTCGGTGACGGCGACGCGCAACGTGCCCGGGAGATCACGGCCGACGCGGGCGTGGGCGACCCACGGGAGCCGTTCGACCCGGCGCTCGATCGCACCGGTGTTCACGAGCACCAGCGCGTCGCCCGCGTGGACGTGCGTCGAGGCGACGATCGCGCCAACCGGCTCCCGTTGCGAGCCCGTGACCCGTATGTGATCGACGTCGAGCAGCGGCGAGTGGATCGCCAGGTACGCCAACCCGATCACGACGATCGCGCTCGCGATCACCAGTGTCACCCGTAGCCGCCGGCGGCCGGCTTCGCGGATCACCTCGATGCGGCGCTCGCGGATGCGCGGGTCGATCATCGGTCGAGCCGGCGGACGCTCTTGCACGGGACGATCTTGGGTCGGGACGCTCACGATGCCTCCGCGTTCGTTCGAGCACCGGAACGAGGACCGAAGCCGACGAGGTGCAGCTCCGTCTCGAGCTGCACCCCGGTCGACTCGTACACGCGCCCCCGCACGAGCTCGATCAGGTCATGGACATCAGCCGCACGCGCGCCCGCGTCGGCCACGAAGAAGTTCGCGTGCTTCTCGGACACCACTGCCCCGCCGACCCTCAGCCCCTTGCATCCGGCGGCCTCGATGAGTCGTCCGGCGGAGTCGCCGGGCGGGTTCGTGAACACCGACCCCGCGTTCTGCCCGCCGGGTTGGTGCTCGCGCCGCCAACGCACGATCTCGTCGATGCGAGCCGCACACACCGCCGGGGCATCGTTGCTCCCGACGAAGGTCGCGCCGACGACCACCGCGCTCGGCGACAGCGCCGAGCGTCGATACGCGAGACCGAGCTCGCGCCGCGGCAGCTCGCGGAAGCGGGCATCGGCGAGATCGAACACTCGGGCGCTCAGGATCACGTCGGCCGTCTGCGCGCCGTGACCGCCGGCGTTCATGCGCACGGCTCCGCCGACCGAGCCCGGGATGCCGACGAAGAACTCGAGCCCGGCCACTCCCGCGCCGGCCGCGCGGCGCGCGAGAACCGGCAGCGGGACCGCGCCGCCCGCGCGCACCGCGACCTCGGCGGCCCCGGGGGGCGCCGACGACGAGTCGACCGCGCCCAGGTCGATCGACTCGAACTCGCCGGCGAGCACGAGCGCAACGCCCGCGAAGCCGTCGTCGTCGACGAGCAGGTTCGACCCGCGTCCGACGACCATCCGCGGGACCGGCGACGCGTGCAGCACGTCGGCGACGACCCGGAGATCGTCGTCGGACGTCACGCGCGCGACGACCGCGAACGGTCCGCCGCACCGATAGGTCGTGAGGCCGGCGCTCGACACCGCGCGCTCCACCCGCCCGGGGAGCCGGGCGGCGAGCGTCGCCGCGACACCGTCGACGGCGGCCGGCGCGCTCACGGGAGCGCCGTTTCGGCGCGGCCGAGCCAGGTGTCGGGCAATCGCGTGAGATCGCCCGCCCCGAGCGTCAGCACGACGTCGCCGGGCCGCGCGATCCGGCGAGGAAGGTCGAGCAGGTCGGAAGGACGCGGGAGGTACGACACTGCGAGCCGGGGCGACGCGTCCACGACCGCGTGCACGATCGACCTCCCGGACACGCCGGCGATCGGCGTCTCGCCCGCGGCGTACACGTCGGTGATCACCACGACGTCGGCGCCGTCGAACGCGCCGGCGAAGTCACCCGCCAGCGAAGCGGTCCGGGTGTACCGGTGCGGTTGGAACACGACGATCACACGTCGCCATCCACCTTGGCGCGCGGTCGCGATCGCGGCCGCGACCTCACCCGGCAGGTGCGCGTAGTCGTCGATGCGCGTCGCGCCGTCGTGCTCGCCGCGCCGCTCGAAACGGCGGGCGACGCCGCCGAAGCCGCGCAGGGCCTCGGCGATCGCGTCGAACGGCACACCGAGCTCCAGCGCGAGCGCGCTCGCACCCGCGGCATTGGTCGTGGCCTTCACCGCCAACGGCACGACGAGCTCGCCCTGCGGCTCTCCTCCTGCCGACAACGTGAACCGTTCGACGTCGCCGTCGAGCGCGACGTCGACGACCCGGTAGTAGGCGCTCGGGTCGAAGCCGTAGGTCCGGATGCGAGGTCGGGTGCTCGCGAGACGCGCCGCGACCACGTCGTCGGCGCAACACACGACCGGACCGGGCACACCGTCGACGAATCGTTCGAACGCGGCGGTGAGCGCCTCGAACCCGCCGTAGTGGTCGAGGTGATCCGGCTCGACGCTGGTGACGATCGCCGCCTCCGGACCGAGCTTCAAGAACGTGCCGTCGCTCTCGTCGGCCTCGACCACCAACCATTCGCCGGCGCCGTATGCCGCGTTGGCCCCGACTTCGTTGACCTCGCCCCCGATCACGAAGCTCGGCTGCCATCCGGCGCTGCGCAACATCAACGCGAGCATCGACGACGTCGTGGTCTTGCCGTGTGAACCGGCCACCGCGATCGTGCGCCGCGTCGCCGCGAGCGCGGCGAGCGCCGCCGCGCGGTGGAGCACCGAGATCCCGAGCTCGCGCGCCGCGACCAGCTCGACGTTCCGCGCGGGGATCGCCGTGGAGTAGACGACGGCATCGGCGTCGTGCGGAACGTTCTCGGCGCGGTTCCCGACGCTGACCCGAACGCCCGCAGCCGCGAGCCGGGCGAGGATGACCGACTCCTTCAGATCCGAGCCGCTCACGTCGTGACCCATCCGTGCGAGCAGCAACGCGATCGCGCTCATGCCGACACCGCCGACACCGACGATGTGGATCCGACGCGGCCGGGTGAGGTCGAGCGGCGGCACGTCGATCACGGGCGGCGGCGCGTCGTCAGCCACGGGCGCACTCCTCGACGAGGTCGGCGACGCGCGCGGCCGCGTCGGCCCGCCCGAGACTCTTTGCAGCGACGCCCATCCGCTCGAGTCGGCCCGGATCCGCGAGCAGCGATGTGACGACGCCGTCGAGCTTGGCCGCGTCGCACTCCGCGTCGGGTATCACCACGCCCGAGCCGGCGCGTTCGAGCGTCTGCGCGTTGCGCATCTGGTGGTCGCTCGGCGACCCCGGCAACGGCACGAGCACGGCCGGGACGCCGGCCACGGTGAGCTCGGCGATCGTGCCCGCTCCCGCCCGGCACACGGCGAGCGTCGCTCGGGCCAGCAGGTCGGGCATGTGCTCCTCGTAGGGCACCAACTCGTAGACGAGCGAGTCGTCGGGCTTGCGTTGATCGGCGAGGCGCGCCGCGCAGTCGTGCTCGTTGCGGGGACCGCACACGTGGTGCACGGTGAAATCGCTCCGGGACCGCCAACGGTCGTAGCAATCGATCGCCGCCGAGTTGATGGTGCGGGCGCCCTGCGCGCCGCCGTAGACGGCCACCAGCGCGGGGTCCGATGCGGGCCGCCGCACGAGGCTCGCGATCGCCGCTCGAACCGGATTGCCGGTGAGTGTCGCGTTGCGCAGCGGCGTGCCCGGCAACGACACCGCCGCGCGTGCACCCAGCCGCACGCCGATGCGGTTCGCGAGGCCGGGGGCCGCGTCCTGTTCGTGCACGAGCGTCGGGACCCGCCGGGCGCGCGCGGCGACGACACACGGCAGCGAGGCGTACCCGCCGAAGCCGATCACGACGCGGGGCCGGTAGCGGCGCACGAGCAGCCACGCGTGCACGAACGCCGACGCCGCGCCCAGAATTGCGCTGACGTTGGCGAGCGTGATCCGGCGTTGCAGCCCGCGGCCGGCGAACAGGTCGATCTCGAAGCCGGCCTCGGACACCACCCGGCCTTCGATGCCGCGCCGGCCGCCGACGAATCGCAGTGACTCGCGAGGGTGGCCGCGCTGCACGAGCTCCTGCGCGACGGCGACGGCAGGATACGTATGGCCGCCGGTACCGCCACCCGCGAACAGCGCGAAGACCGGTTCGCTCACTGGCCTTCGCGCCGGACCTTTGCCATTTGCGCCGACGCGAGCGCGGGCTCGGCGCCCCCACGCGCCGGAGGCGGCGTTCGCCGGGCGACGTTGGCCAAGATCCCTGCTCCCAACATCGTGATGACGAGCGACGAGCCGCCAGCCGACAAGAACGGGAGCGTGATGCCCGACACCGGCAGGAGCCCGACGACGGCACCGAGATTGATCGCGGCCTGCCCGACGATCCACGCCGTCACTCCCGCGGCGAGCAGGGTGCCGAAGCGGTCGGGGGCGCGGCGGGCGACGCGGAAGCCGACGAGCCCGAACGCGGCGAACAACGCGAGCACGAGCAAGCAGCCGACGAGACCCAGCTCCTCACCGATCACGGCGAAGATGAAGTCGGTGTGGGCGTTCGGCAGGAACATCCACTTGGCCCGGCCGGCACCGAGGCCGACACCGCTCACACCGCCGCTTCCGAGCGCGATCAGCGATTGCGCGATCTGATAGCCGGTGTTGGCCTGGTCCTTCCA
>CAZLEC010000370.1:0-5109 GCA_964558245.1 uncultured Burkholderiales bacterium
CCGCGGTCATCGGCGGCATGGTGTCGTTCCGCCGGGCGTTCCTCGCCGGCATCGCGATCGGCGTCGTCGAAGCCGTCGTCTCGTTCAACTGGCTCGACCAAGCCGGGCTCACCGAGTTCCTCATCTTGATCGCGGTGCTCCTCGCGGTGTACTTCCAGAGCCGCCGGGGCGTCGAGGAGACCCGGGCGTTCTCGTTCACGGCGAAGCGGCGGCCGGTCCCGGAGCGGCTCCGCAGCATCTGGTGGGTCCGCAACCTCGATCGCGGCGCACTGCTCGCGCTGACCGCCGGCGCGATCGCGCTGCCGCTGATCGTCACGCAGCCGTCGCGGCACCTGCTGTACACGATCATCCTCGTGTTCGCGTTGTGCGGCTTGTCGCTCACTGTCCTTACGGGCTGGGCCGGGCAACTCTCACTCGGGCAGATGGCGTTCGCCGGGATCGGTGCGCTCCTCGCCGCCGCGTTCGATCGCGGCATCACCTTCGACATCGGCTGGCATCACACCCGCCTGATCCGGGGTGGGATCGAGAGCCTCGGCTTCGGGCCGTCGATCTTGGTCGCCACACTCGTGACCGCGGCGCTCGCCGCGCTCATCGGCGTCGGCGCGCTCCGAGTGCGGGGGTTGCTCCTCGCGGTGAGCACGTTTGCGTTCGGGGTCGCGGCGAGCCAGTACTTCTATTACCGGCCGATTCTGAGCGCGGGCCAGGTCGAGTCGGTGCCGTTCCTGCGAACGAGCTTCTTCGGCATCGGCGTGCAGTCGCAGCGCGTCTTCTACTACGTCGTGCTGGTCGCGCTCGTCATCGCGGTCATGATCACGGCGCGGCTGCGGCGGACGGGCGTCGGCCGGTCGACGATCGGCGTGCGGGACAATCCCGAGGGCGCGTCGGGGTACACCGTCGACCCGACATGGGTGAAGCTGCGTACGTTCGCGCTCGCGGGCGGGATCGCGGGGCTCGCGGGCGCGCTCCTCGCCGGTGCGTTGCAAAGCGTGCCCCTGCAGCAGTTCTACGGAGTCAACGATTCGTTGCAGCTCGTGGCGGTCGTGGTGATCGGCGGCCTGGGCTCCATCACCGGACCCATCCTCGGCGCGCTGTGGGTCATCGGGCTGCCCGCGTTCTTCCCCACGAGCGAGCTCGTGCCGCTCCTCACGTCGAGCATCGGGCTGCTGGCCCTCCTCCTCTACTTCCCGGGTGGCCTCGTGCAGATCGCGTACTCGGCCCGCGACGCGCTCTTCGGCCTGGTCGAGCGGCGCCTCGGACCGGCGCCGGCAGTCGAGAAGAAGGCGTTGACGCACGTGATCAGCGCAACCGAGCGCGCGCCGGCTCCGGCCGGTGTCGCCGCGCTCGCGGTGACGAACATCACGGTGCGGTTCGGTGGCAACACGGCGCTCCAGGAAGTCTCCTTCGACGTCGGCGCCGACGAGATCGTCGGGTTGATCGGCACGAACGGCGCCGGCAAGAGCACGCTGATGAATGCCATCGGCGGCTACGTGAAGAGCGCCGGCGAAGTGAGCATCCTCGGCGAGGACGTGTCGTCGCTGTCGCCGTCGGGGCGCGCGCGGCGCGGCCTGGGCCGGACGTTCCAAGCCGCGACACTCTTCCCCGAGTTGACCGTGCGCGAGACGGTCGAGCTCGCGCTCGAGGCCCGGCACCGAACCGGGCTGCTCGGTACCGCGCTCTGCTTGCCGCGGTCGGTCCGGATGGAACGGTCGCGACGCTCGGACGCCGACGACCTTGTCGCGTTCCTGGGTCTCGGACGCTACGCCGACGCGTACATCTCCGACCTGTCCACCGGGACCCGCCGGGTTGTGGAGCTCGCCGGCCTGCTCGCACTCGACGCGCGGGTGCTCTGCCTCGACGAGCCCACGGCCGGCCTCGCGCAACGCGAGACCGAGGCGTTCGGGCCCGTCATCGTCGACATACGCCGTGAGCTGAGCGCTTCGGTGGTCGTGATCGAGCACGACATGCCGCTGATCATGAGCATCAGCGACCGCGTGTACTGCCTCGAGCTCGGCAAGATCATCGCCGCCGGCCCGCCGCACGAGGTCCGCAACGACCCGGCGGTCGTCGCCTCTTATCTCGGCGCCGACGAACGGGCCATCTCCCGGAGCGGCGTCACCGCCCAGCCCGCGGAAATCACGTTTCCGTAATGCTCCGGGCTTGTGGAGAGAGCCGTTCTCAAATAGCGTCATCGCCGTGCGAACCGGCGAGCAGCGGGGGTTGGCGTGGTGGTGAACGCGGTGGCGTGGTCGACGGGACGGCCCTGACCGTCGATGAGCACCGACGTCTCACCGGACGAGAAGTTCCGCGGCGAGCTGCGCCGGTGGCTCGCTGAGCACGCGCCGCCCGGGGTCGAGGTCGCCGCGACACCTGCCGACGCCGAGACCCTGCGCGAGTGGCAACAGACCCTGCACGGGGGTCAGTGGGTCGGGATCCACTGGCCCGTCGAGTACGGCGGCCGCGGCGCGTCGTTCACCCAAGTGGTCATCTACAACGAGGAGCTCGCCCGCGCGGGCGCGCCGCCCCTCCTCGGCCGGGCCGGGCTCACCCTCGTCGGGCCGACGCTGATGGCGCACGGAACCGGGGAGCAGCGCGCCCGGTGGATGCCGCGGATCCTCGGCGCCGACGACGTGTGGTGCCAGTTGTTCAGCGAGCCCGGCGCGGGCAGCGATCTCGCGAGCCTGTCGACGCGCGCGCCGAAGAGCGGTGGCGCGTACCGCGTGACGGGTCAGAAGGTCTGGTCGTCGTACGCGACCTTCGCCGACATGGGCATCGCGCTGGTGCGCACCGACCCGACCGCTCCGCCACACAAGGGCATCTCGATGCTCGCGGTCCCGATGGACGCGAAGGGCGTCGACGTGCGGCCGCTCCGCCAGATGACCGGTGACCACGAGTTCAACGAGGTCTTCTTCGACGAGGTCGAGGTGCCGGTCGAGAACCTCATCGGGCCCGAGAACGAGGGCTGGCGCGTCGCGAACACGACGCTCGGCAACGAGCGCGGTGGCTCGTTCGTGTGGAAGGAGCAGGTGCTCCTGGAGGCGGCGTGCAATCGGTTGGTCGAGGCGTGCGCGGGTCAGGGTCTCACCGCCGACGCGTGCGTGCGGCAGCGGCTCGTGCGGTCGTGGATCGACATCGAGATCTTCCGCCTCCACAACGCGCGCACGCTGCAGCGGCTCGCGCGCGGCGAGGAGATCGGCGCGGAGTCGAGCATCGTGAAGCTGTTCTGGGCCGACGCGTCGCAACGGCTGTACGACACGGCGACGAGCGTGCTCGGGCCGAGTTCGCTGCTCGTGGGCGACGACGGCGGCGCGGCCGACGCGGGCCCTTGGGCGCGCGGCCTGCTGTCGACACGCGCCAACTCGATCATGGGCGGCACGAGCGAGATCCAGCGCAACGTCATCGGCGAACGGGTCTTGGGACTACCGCGAGAACCCCGATGAGCCAGCCCAGCTCGCCGCCGGATTTCGTCGATCCGCTCGATCTCGTCGATCCGGGGCGGTACGCGCGCGGCGGGTATCCGCACGAGGTGTGGACGCGGCTGCGGGCCGAAGCCCCGATCGCGCGTATCGAGGCCCCGGGGTACAAGCCGTTCTGGGCGATCACCAGGCACGCCGACATCATGGAGATCTCGCGCCAGCCGACGCGCTTCTCGAGCGAGTACGGGATCACGCTGGCGCGGGCGGAGCAGCCGGTGATGAAGATGCCCGAGATGGTCGTGATGCTGGATCCGCCGAAGCACGTGCCGATGCGCCGGGTCGTGAGCGCGCGCTTCACCCCCAAAGCCGTGCGGGGCCGGCAGGGCGACGTCGACCGGATGGGAACCGAGATCCTCGACGGCGCCGTGACCGGCAGCGGGGGTGGCGAGTGCGACTTCGTCGAGCGCATTGCCGCGCCACTGCCGCTCGCGGTGATCGCGTGGATGCTCGGGTTGCCGCGCGACGACTGGGCATTGCTGTTCCGGTTGAGCAACGAGGTGATCGGGAACAACGACCCGGAGTACCGCCGGCCGGGAGAGACACCGGGCAAGACGGTCCGGCGGGCTCGGGGCGAGCTGCACGCGTACTTCACGCAGCTGATCGAAGAGCGGCGCGGCAATCCGACCGACGACTTGGTGAGCGAGTTGCTCCGCGGCCGGATCGACGGCGCGCCGCTCACCGAGGAGCAGCTCGTCGGGTACTGCGAGCTGCTCGTGGAGGCCGGCAACGAGACGACGCGCAACGCGATCAGCGGGGGCCTGGTCGCGTTCTGCGAGAACCCCGACCAGTGGGAGAAGCTGCGTGCGCAGCCGGATCTCCTGCCCGACGCGGTCGAGGAGATCCTGCGCTGGGTCACCCCGATCAGCCACTTCACCCGCACCGCGACCGAGGACTGCGAGGTCGGCGGGGTCGAGATCGGCGCCGGCGACCAGGTGGCGCTGTACTTCGCTTCGGCGAATCGCGACGAGTCGGTGTTCTAGGATCCGTTCTCGTTCCGCATCGATCGCCGGCCGAATCCGCACCTCGCGTTCGGCTTCGGTGAGCACGTATGTCTCGGCGGGCATCTGGCCCGCGTCGAGCTCGAGACGATCTTCCGGCACATGCTCGAGCGCCTCGAATGGTTCGAGCTCTCGGGGCCGGTCGTTCGTTTGGAGTCGGCCGTCAACGGAAGTATCAAACGCCTACCGCTTCGCTACCGCTTGGTGTAGCGACGACTTCGAGAGGACACGATGGAGAATCGACCGTTCGGACGCACGGGACTCGAGGTCTCGGCCGTCGGCTTCGGCTGTTGGGAGATCGGCGGCGGCTACGGCGACATCGAGGAGCAGGAGTTCGTGCGCGCGATCGGGCGATCGCTCGATCTCGGCATCAACTGCTTCGACACCGCCGAGGGTTACGGCATGGGCGCGTCGGAGCGATCGCTCGGTGAGGCGCTCGGCACGCGCCGCGACGAGGCCATCATCGTCTCCAAGTTCGGGATGGCCTACCGCGACAAGCCGAACATGCGCGACAGCAGCCGTGAGCGCGTGTTCGCGTCGATCGACAAGTGCCTGAAGAACCTCGGCACCGACTACGTCGACGTGTACCTCGTGCACTGGCCCGACCGGAACACGCCGTTCGAGGAGACGATGAGCGC
>CAZLEC010000371.1:0-5108 GCA_964558245.1 uncultured Burkholderiales bacterium
GTTGAGGACTGATGGCCGGGAAGGTGTTCTTCAGCGTGTCGATGTCGCTGGACGGTTTCATCGCGCCCGAGTCCGTCGAAGACTTGATGGGGCAGCAGTGGATGCGATCAACGTGCTGAGCGCGGCGAGCGCCGCACAACCCGACCGTTCGGACGACATTGCCGTCAGGTTCGGCCCGTTGGGCCGCGTCGACGCCTGCTCGGGGTTTCGTCGTACGAGTGCCGCATGTGGAGTTCACTAAGGAACGAGGACGACCTTGCCCCGGGTGTGGCGCTTCTCCACTTGCTCGTAGGCATCTTGAACCTGGTCGAGCGAGTAGGTGGCCGCGATGGGCACAGTGATCCGTCCCGACGCGACCAGCTCGACCATTTCGCCGAGTACGTCGGCACTCGCGGCGGTTCCGCTCCCCTCGGCCTTCGCGCCGATCTCGGCGGCCGCGTCGCGGGCGATGATCGTGTCGATGCGGTCGGGTTTCACGCCCAGCTCGACGGCCAGCCGCACGTACTCCTCGCCGAACGTGTCAATGAACGCGTCGACGCCCTCGGGGGCGATGGCGCGGATCCGATCGGCCAAGCCTTCGCCGTAGGCCACGGGCGTGACGCCGACCGAGCGCAACCATTCGTGGTTCGCCTCCGACGCGATGCCGATCACCGCGGCACCCTTCACACGGAGGAGCTGCACCGTGAACGATCCGACGCCACCCGCGGCGGCCGAAACCACGACGGTGTCACCGGCGCCTGCACCCACCGCGCGTACCGCCGCGTACGCGGTAGTGGCGATCACGAACAGCGATCCGGCCACCGGCCACGAGAGATCGGGGGGCTTGGGCACGAGGTGGTCCTCGGGAACCAACACGTAGTCGGCGTGGCTCGCTCGCCGGTCGGTCCAGCCCACCACCTCGTCGCCGCGAGCGAACGATTTCACGCCGTCCCCGACGCCGGTCACCACGCCGGCAAGATCGCTGCCTTCCCCTGAGGGAAAGGTCGCCGGGAACGCGGCGTGGAGCAGACCCTTGCGGATCGACGCCTCGCCCGGGTTCACGCCGGCGGCACGCACCGCCACGACTACTTCGCCCGGGGGCGGATCCGCGATCTCGACCTCGGTGACGTACAGCTCGCCGATACCGCCGTATCGGTCGAATCTCACTGCTCGGCTCTTCGTGGCTCCTCCTCGGAAATGGTCGCATCGACCGACGAACCCGTCGCGCTCGGAGCACCGCACGCGTGAGGAGACAACCGGATGCCCGGCGGCCGCATTCCGGCGCGCCGACGGTGGATCGGAACCAAGTTCTGAACACGCTCAGCGTCCACTACGGCGACCGCGTCGCCGCCAAGCGGCGATGATCATCACGATCGTTTACGAGAACACTTCGGGCAGACGACCCGAAGGTCGCGCCAACGGCGCGAAGCGACCGTCCGGTTACTGTTTCGCCGTGTCTGATCCGGTCGTGGGGACCACCACGGGTTCGTTCGTCGGCCGTGACCGCGAATTGGCGCGCGTTGTCGACATGCTCGACGAGGCGGGCGCCGGGCGCGGGCGTTTGGTGCTGCTCATCGGTGAGGCCGGCATCGGCAAGACCCGGCTCGCCGAGGAGGTCGCGGCGATCGCGCGGGCCCGCGGCATCTCCGTGACGTGGGCTCGCTCGACCGATCGTGACAGCTCACCGCCCTATGGCCTCTGGCGGCTCGCGCAGCTGTTCGACGGACCTGCCCATGAGGCTCTGTCGAGCGGATTGGAGTCCGATCAGGAGCAGCGATTCGTGCTGTTCAACGAGGTGCGCAAACGACTGACTCACGCCGCGGAGCCCGCTGGTCTTCTGCTCGTCCTCGACGACGTGCAGTGGGCGGATGAGCCGTCGCTCGCGTTGTTGCGACACGTGGTGCAGCAGCTGCGGGGCACACGGGCCTTGATCGTCGCGACGTGTCGGGACTCGTCACGATCCGATGATCCGAACGGCGAGAAGATTCGCGCCCTCGCGAGCGATACGAACGCCGAGCGACTCGAGTTGCGGGGTCTCGATCCGGGCGCCGTGAGGAAGCTGTTGGCGGCGGCCGGGCTGGACGGGTCGCAGGAACAAGCCGACGCGATGCACGCGGAAACGGATGGCAACCCGTTCCTGTTGCGCGAGGTGACGCGCCTGCTCGTCGAACATCCCGATGCATCGTCGGCTCCCGTCGGCGCGGTGCCGGGCGTGGTGCTCGACGTCACGACGCGTCGCATCGGTCAGATGACAGACGGCAGTCAGGGTGTGCTGCGCGCAGCGGCGGTGGCCGGCAACAGCTTCTCGATCGGCGTCGTCGCGCAGATGCTCGAAGCTCCGACGCTTTCGTTGCTGGAGTCGGTGGAGGAGTGCCAGGCCGCGGGGTTCCTCGTGGCCGGCGACCGTCCTGGCGACTATCGCTTTTCCCACGCGTTGGTGCGTTCCGCAGTCGTCGCGCGGCTCAGTGCGCCCGATCAGCTGCGCTTGCACAACGCCGGGGCCGACGCGATCGAGCGCTTGTTCGAAGGTCAGTTACGCTCGCATCTCGCGGAGCTCGCGCACCATCGGGTCCAGGGCTCACTCCCCGGTGATCGCCTACGTGCGGTCACCGCGTGTGAGGCGGCCGGTGATGTTGCTGCCGAGGATCTGGCTTTCGAGGAAGCGGTCCGGCTCTACCGCGAGGCGCTGTCGATCGGTCAGGGAGAGATCAGCGAGCTCGATCGCGGGCGACTCGACCTCGCCCTGGCCGGCGCGTTGTACCGGAGCGGCGACCTTCCCGCGTGGCACGACGCGGTCGTCGAGGTCGCTCGGCGCGCGGAACGCATGGGCGATCGCCTCTTGCTCGCGCGCGCCGCGCTGGCGATGGAAGCTACGGGCGACACCGAATGGGACAGTGAAATTCTTCGTATCTGCGAGCAGGCGCTCGTCGGACGCGGGTTGGCCGATGATCTTCGCGCCCGAGTGCTGAGCCGTTACGCGCAAGCCCTGATGTACCGCGGCGAGTACGAGCGGGCGCTCGAGGTCAGCCAAGAGGCGCTCGATGTCGCAGAGTCGACGGGCGATCCGGCGACCCTCATCGAGGCGTTGCGCGCCCGCCAGCTCGCCTGTTGCGCACCCGAAGGCGCGACAGAACGCGCCGTGCTGGCGGCGCGCATGCTCGAAGCGTCCGAAGAGGTTCGTAGCGCTTCCGTCGAGATGTGGGGCCGGCTCTGGCGCCTCGACACGTTGTTCGAGACGGGACAGCTCACCAGGATCTCGCGGGAGCTCGCGGACCTCGCGGTCTGCGTCGAGCGGGTGCGCGGCCCGTTGGCGAAATGGCATCACCTCGAATACTCCGCGACGCTCGCGCAAGGGACGGGTCGATTCGCGGACGCGATCAGTATCGGGGCCGACGCGTTCGCGCTCATCAACGACATGGGTCATCCGCTCGCCTTCGGTACCTACGCGGCGATCCTCGGCATGGTCGGGATGCACATCGGCTTCGAAGCTTCGGGCTCGAGCGGGCTCATGGCGACGATCCCCGCGCACCTGGCCCCCGGTTCCGGCGGGAGCAGCAGGGTGGTGAGTGTGTTTCCCGCGCTCACCTTCGCGCTCATCTCTCTGGACCAGGGTGATCGTGACGGCGCGGTGAGGGCCTACGACCAGGCCGGTCCCATTCGTTCGTGGAACCCGTCGGCCGCGCTGCGATTGTCGTGCTGGGCGCACGGACTTCCGGTCGCGATCGCGCTCGAACGGACCGACGATGTCGCGTACCTGGCCACCCGCTTCGAACCGTTTCGCGGTCGCCATGTCGCCAACGGTGCCGGCGCCGGCGTCTACTTCGGTCCCGTCGAGCTCCAGCTCGGTCGCGCGGCATCCGCGCTCGGTCATCTCGACGCCGCCGTCGCGGACCTCGAGACGGCGGCGGGCATCTGCGACGAAATCGGGGCGCCCGGCTTCTCGGTGCAGGCATCAGTCGAGCTCGCGGACGCCCTCCTTCGCCGTGATGGGCCGGGCGACCGCCGACGCGCGCTCACCGTGCTCGACAACACGAAGCCCAACGCCGAGCGGCTCGGCATGGCTCCGTTCGTCGAGCGGATCGATGCCCTCGGGTCGCGCGTATCGCCCGTCGGATCCGCTTCCGGGCTGAGCCCGCGCGAGCGAGAAGTCGCCGCGCTCGTGGGGAAGGGGCTGACCAACAGGCAGATCGCCGAGGCGCTCTATGTGTCGGAGCGCACCGCACAGAACCACGTGCAGCACATCCTCACCAAGCTGGGATTCGACAACCGGAGCCAGATCGCGGTGTGGGCGAACAAGCCGGAATGAGTAGTGCGATGAGTAGTTCGCACGATGGCCGGATCACCGCGACTGCATACCGTCGGTCTTGCCAAATATTCGCTACACGAGAGGCAGGACAGTGATGGCCTACGTCCACATCGCCGCGGCGCGCGGGTTCACGATCGACAACTTCCGCCAGGTCGCCGAGAAGCTCGATCCGCCCGCGAACATCGCAGGTCTGCTCGTCCAGGCCGCCGGCTCCGACGAGAACGGGCTCCACGTCGTGACCGTCTGGGAGTCGAAGGCGCACCTGGATCGCTACGAGGCCGAGCAGCTGTTCCCCGCGTTCCAGGCAGTCGGGGTCGCGTCGGAAGTCATGGCGAACACCGCCTTTACGATCTTCGACGCCGACGAGGTCTACGTCGGCGGCTGAGGTCCACCACCCAGCGCGGGAAGTCGTTTTGCATCGCGTCGCCGGAGGGTGCCTTAGGCGCTCTGCTCGCCCTCGTACTTGAACGAGACCTTGACCTTCGCGCGGTACGCGCTTACGACACCGTTTTCGATCACGAGGTCAAGTTCGGCAACCTCCGCGACGCGCAAATCGCGTAGCGTCTCGGACGCTCTCGTGACGGCCGCCGCTGCGGCCTTCTCCCAGCTTTCGGTGCTGGTCCCGACCAACTCGATGATCTTGTAAACGCTTTCGGCCATGAGAACTCGCTCTCTTGGTGCACTCGTAGTTGGCGATGACCCGGTGACCTGCGCTGTCGCCGGAGGCAGCGTGTCGTCGGCCGCCGTGATCGTCGTGACCGGCACAGCAAACCGCCGGGCGGCGCGGTGAGCAAGATCCTGTCGGAGCCATCCCGAGACCCGG
>CAZLEC010000372.1:0-5099 GCA_964558245.1 uncultured Burkholderiales bacterium
GCTACACCGCGCGCACCTCTCGCCCTACGCGTCAGTGAAAGCACTCACGCCCGACGAACTCGATCGCCTGCTCGCCGCGATGCTCGAGGTGCTCGCCGAGGGCCTCGAACGCGAACGCACGCGGGCGGGCGGCCTCTCGGCCAACAAGCTCGGCGAGCACTTCACCGTTCACGGCAAGGCCGGGCTCCCGTGCCCCGAGTGCGGCGAAGACCTGAAGCGGGTGTCGTACGAGTCACACGAGGTCGTGTACTGCCCCCACTGCCAGACCGGCGGAAAGGTCCTCGCCGACCGGCGGCTCTCGCGTCTCGTGAAGTAGCGCGGGCCGCGACCGCGCCTTCTTCCCGGCCCGTCTCGGCGCGAGGAGCCGGAAGTTCACGAGAAAGATCACGAAAAGACCGCCGGTGAGCGCGACCCACTGCACCGCGATGTTGCGATTGTCGGCACCGGCGGTGAACGCGTGCACGGTCGCGAACGCGAACAGCGGGAAGCTCGTGAGGTGCACCGCGTGCCACACCTTGCGGGGGAGCCGGCGCATCGTCCACGACGTCAGCTGGATCGCGACGAGCAGGTAGAACGCGGCGACGCCCCACGCAACGGCGCCCGGTCGCCACGCCGACGCCATCGGCACGAACAACTCGCGGGGGCCGAAGTAGACGAAGTCGTCGGCCCAGAGTGCGAGCAAGTGCACCGCGACGAACACCATCGACAACGTTCCCAGGAATTTGTGCAGGTCGAGACACCACGCGGGCACGCCCTTGCGGCGAATGATCCGCGTCGACACGGCCAGGCCCCACACGATGCTCGCGGTCACGACCGCCCACGCGACGAGTCCCGACGAGCGCGCCGCGTACCACGAGAGCTTCGAGTTGACGACGCCGAGCATGCCGATCACGGTTCGGTCTCGATCACGCGCCCGTCGTCGACGAACAACCACGCGCGCACCCCGGCGGCACGCGCGAGGTCGGGGCCCTCGGCGGCTCCGGCGATCATGACCGCCTTCGCGATGCCCTCGGCCCACCATGCGTCGCGCGCTGCGGCCACAACCGCAACGATCGGAACCCGCGCGGAGTCGCCGGTACGCGGATCGATGATGTGGTGGAACTCCTGATCGGCACGCCTCCACGCGCGGATCCGCCGGGTGCTCGAGACGAGCGCGGCGTCAGCGAGCGGATGCACGAACGCCACACGCGTGTCGTCGAGCGGGTGCTCCACCGGGATGGGCCACGCCCCGTCGGGTGACTCGCCGCGGGCGCGCATGTCACCACCCAGACTCACGAGCGCGGTGCGCGCGCCGCGGTCGACGAGGCCACGCGAGACGAGGTCGGCCGCCAGTCCCTTGCCGAGCCCTCCGAGGTCGATGCGCACGCCGGCCGGTACGCGCACGCGAGCCGCGTCGACGTCGATATCGACGCGGCCGTACCCAGGCGCCGTCACCGGCGCTCCGGGCGCGCCGGCGGGAGCCGCATCGCGATCCACGGATTCGAACGATCGGTCGTAACCCGCGCGCTCGAGTGACTCGAGGATCGTCGGATCGAAGAGCCCTCGTGTCGCGAGGTGCAGATCCACCGCGCAGGTGAGCGCCAGCAGCATCGGCGGGCTCACGTCGAGCCACCGGCCCGCGCTCGCGTTGAGCCGCGCGAGCTCGCTCCCGGAGCGGAAGCGGCTCCAGCAGTTCTCGAGCCGCTCGATCTCCTCCAACGCCCACTCGGTCACACCCGGCGGCGCGTCACCGACCACGACGTGCGCGGTGCTGCCCATCGCCCGGGCGCGGCACTCGGTCCAGTAGCCGTCGTCGGTGCGCTGTGGTTCGGTCAGGGGCACTTCGATCCCGTGCAAGCCGGCGGTTGGGGCGGGGGCGGCGGCGTGAACACCGTCGTGGGCGGCGAGGTGGGAGCAGGGGCGGGCGTCGGAGGAGGAGGCGACGGAGCCGGCGCCGGGGTGGGGGCCGGGGCCGGTCCGGTCGTCGGGACCTGAACCGGATGGGGCGTCGTGCCCGGCGTCGGGGACGAAACCGGCGCCGGCTCCGCCGAGGAGATCGGGGTGGAGACCGGCGCGGCGACCGGAGCGGCCGCAGGTGAAGCAGTTCCGCCAGTCGAGGGAGCCGGCACGAGCGGCGCGCCGGACACGGCCGACCCACTGCTGCCCGATGCGATCGGAGCAGCGCGGCCGGGCGCCGAAGATCCGGGAACCGGCCGCGACGCGACCCGGCCGGGAGGCGGCGCCACCGGTCGTCCGTAACGATCGACGTACACCGTGTGATGCAGGACCTTCACGACGACCCTCGACCGGGCGCCGGCGGCGGCGCCCGCCAACGTCGACGACGACACGTCGCCGGGCGATCCGACCGGCGGCGCGGCCGCGACCGCGGTCGTGCCCGCCGCCGGCGACTGCGCGCCGAGCGCGGCGATGATCGAGAAGAACGCGGAGGAGCTCAGCCCCGCCGCGAGGATGCGCCCGGCCGCGGCCGGATGCGGACGTCGGGCACGCGCGTGCTTGCGTACGGTCGCGCGCGGGGCGAAGTCGTCGGTGACGACCGCGTCGTGCGCCGCGGTCGAGCCGGTCGCCGGCATCGTCTCGCTCGCGCTCGGAGCGCGTGCCGGGCGCGCGGGTGCCGCGGCGCGCCGCGCCGCGAGGCGTGCGAGTCGATCGTCGAGGTCGGAGCTCGGGTCGCCGGCCATGGCGCTCAGTCGTCCTCGCAGTTCCACACGCCGTTGTCCTCCAGCTCGGGGTGGTGGCAGTTCGGCGGAACCGGCGGAATCGGCTTGCCCGGCGGCCAGTCGCGGGGAACCCCCGGCGGGCGCGTCGTGGTCGTGACCGGAGGCATCGTCGAGGTCGTCGTCGTCGGGGCGATCGTGGTCGGCGGGAGCGTGGGAACGGTCGGGCTCGGATCCGTCGTCGTCGTCGAAGTCGAGGTCGAGGTCGGCGCGGGCAGACGCCCGGGCGCCCGGGCAACGCGGAAGGTCGTGGAAGTCGTGGTGCTCCGATGACGGTGACGCCGGCTCGGCGTCGCGTGCGGAGCCGAGCTCGTGGGCGGCGCGGCGACGCCGGCCGGTGCGGTCAAGGGAAGGGCCACCGAGACCAGCCCGGCGGAGCGCGCCGACGCCGCCTGCGGGACACCTCCGACCACGACCTTGTCGTACACGTCCTTCGTGCGCGTCACCACACCCGCGACCTCGGCGCTCGGCCGATACGAGGTCAGCGAGCCGGCCCTCGCGCCGGGCCGGCCACCGAGACCGAGTACGGAGACTCCCGTCACCGCTGCCACGGCCACCGTCGTGCTCCCGAGAACCCCGGTGACTGTGGCGGCGAGCGCCAACGCCTTCCTGCGTTCCATCGTCATCTTTTCCCCCACATTGCTCGCGGCTGAAGAAGTCATCGACAACAACGGGGCTCGAAATGGAGCACCCGCGGTGATTCTTTGCCTGGCCCTTACCTCGGATCCCGGGCGCCGGCCCGGGCGTCAGTCGTCGCTTCCGGGATGTTCGGGCGGCTCGGGATGTTCGGGCGGCTCGTTCTCGCCGTCATCGTCGTGGTGGTGCCGCGACGTCGTCGGCGCGTGGGCGGCGATGGTTGTCGGCGGCGGCCCGACGGCCTCCGACACGCTGGTGCGCACGCTCACCGGACGACTGCCGACGGTGGTCGTCGCGGCGACTTCGGGTGCACTCGTGGAGACGACCTCGGAGGTGGGCACCGGAAGGGTGTTCGGCACGGTCGTCGCGACGACCGAGCTCGTCGAGCGCACGCTCGACTCGGAGGGCTGCGGCGCGGTGCCGGCGTCGCGCGCGGTTGCGCTCACGGTTGGTATGGAAGTGGGCTCGGCGCGGGCGACCAGACCGGCCTCGATCGACTGGAAGCTGCCGACCCGATCAACCGGGTTCGCAGCGAAGGCACCGCTGCCGACCGCGAAGGCGGCGCTGCCGACAACGAGCACGACCGCGACACCGCCTGCAGCAACAGCCGCGCGCTTGCGATCCATCTGACCGACTCCCAGTCGTCGTTCCGGCCCGCATCCTCTCGACCAGACAATACGGAGACCTGAACCAAGGCCGAGCCCGATTCGGGTTAGCAGAAGGTAAGAGTTCGCCGATTCGCGCCGCGTGTCACCGCGTTTCGGCGGGAAGCATGCGAATGCTGCTGCCAACCCTTGTCACAATGGTGCGGTGACGACACCGGCCTCGTCTCGACCCCGCATCCTCCTCGTCGAGGACGAGGACGCGATCATGGAGCCTCTCGTGGAGGGACTCGAGCGCGACGGCTTCGATGTCTCCGTCGCGAAAACGGGGAGCGCCGCGCTGATCGCCACCGAAGGCGTCGACCTCGTCCTGCTCGACCTCGGACTCCCCGATGTCGACGGTGCCGACGTGTGCCGCGCGCTTCGCGCGCGTTCGGAGATTCCCATCATCGTGCTCACCGCTCGCGGCGACGAGCTCGATCGCGTGTTGCTCCTCGAGCTCGGCGCAGACGACTACGTCGTGAAGCCCTTCGGCTTTCGCGAGCTCGTGGCTCGCATCCGCGCGGTCCGGCGCCGGACCGCGGGCACGGCCGGTGCACCGAATCCGAGCCGCGTCTCGTCGGCAACGATCGGCGCGCTCACCATCGACCACCGCACGCGCCGGGTCCACGTGAACGACGACGAGATCAACCTCACGCCGAAGGAGTTCGATCTCCTGGCGCGGCTCGCCGAGGATCCGGGAGCCGCGGTGCGGCGCGAGCAGATCATCGAAGAGGTCTGGGACGAGCACTGGTGGGGACCGACGAAGACGCTCGACGTCCACATCGCGTCGCTCCGTAAGAAGCTCGGTAACCCCGCCTGGATCTCGACGGTACGCGGCGTCGGCTACCGGCTCGAGCAACCCGCATGACGCGACGGCTCATCGTCACGTATTTCACGATCACCGCGTTCGCGCTGGCGTCTCTCGCGATCCCGCTCGGAGTCACCTTCGCGCATCGCGAGAAGGATCGCCTGCTGTTCGCCGTCGAACGCGACGCCGACGCCATTGCCGCCGAAGTCCAACGGTCGGTCACCGAAGGCAAGCCTCCGCCGCGGGCGGCCATACTCATGTACGCCGCGAGAACCGGCGGGCACGTCATCGTGGTCG
>CAZLEC010000373.1:0-5094 GCA_964558245.1 uncultured Burkholderiales bacterium
GATCTGCGACGACCTCGACGTGAAGTACGAGTCGCACTGGGGCTCGGGCAAGCTGCTGCTCGAGATCTACGAGAAGACGACCGAGCCGAAGCTCGTTGCACCCACCTACGTGTGCGACTACCCGATCGAGGTTTCGCCGCTCGCACGCACGCACCGCGACGACCCAACGCTCACCGAGCGGTTCGAGCTCCTCGTCGGGGGCCGTGAGATCGCGAACGCGTTCAGCGAGCTCAACGATCCGATCGAGCAGCGCCGGCGCTTCGACGCCCAGGTCGAGCTCAAGCGCCAGGGTGACGCCGAGGCGAACGACGTCGACGAGGACTACGTGCGCGCGCTCGAGTACGGCCTCCCGCCCTGCGGTGGGATGGGCATCGGGGTCGATCGCATCGTGATGCTGTTGGCGGGCGTAACTTCGATCAAGGAAGTGATCCTTTTTCCGCATCTGCGGCCGGAAGCCGCCGACCCGCGTCAGGAGGACGCATGACGAGCGAACGAGTGTTGATCACGGGCATGGGCGGCGAGCTCGGCACGCGGGTCGCGCAGCTGATCGAGCAGCGCTCGTGGGCGGGGGAGGTCGTCGGCGTCGATTTCGTGCCGCCCCGGCGCCGCCTGCGGCGAGCCGTGTTCCACCGAATCGACCCTCGCGATCGCGACCGGCTCGCCGAGTTCGTCGAAGACTTCGCTCCGAGCGTGGTCGCGCACTTCGGTGTGTACGAGCCGGCGTCGCGCATGAGCCCGCTCTCGGCGATCGAGCGGACGGAGCTCTGCACGATCGCGACGATGAGCGCGGCGGCGCGTGGCGGCAACCTGGAGTACGTCGTGGTGCGCAGCGGTCTCGAGGTCTACGGACCGCTGACGCTGCGGGTGTCGGTGCCCGACGAAGACGTGATGCCGGAGCCGCGCACGCCGTACGGTCGTTCGTTGCTCGAGGTCGAGTCGGTCGTCGCCGGTCTCAGGCTCCGCAGCGACGTACCGGTGTGCGCGCTCCGCTACGCGCCCGTGGTCGGGCCGCACGTGCCCAGCCCCGTCGGGCGGCTGCTCCGGCTCCCCATCGTGCCGGTACCGGCCTTCGCCGATCCGCCGTTCTCGTTACTGCACCCCGACGACGCGGCCGAGGCGATGGTCGCCGCGATCGACCATCGCTACGACGGCCCGCTCAACGTGGTCGGGCCGGGCGCGGCCACGCCATGGCAGTCCGTCCGGCTGGGCGGCCGCGTGCCGCTGCCGGTGGTCGGGCCGTTCTGGGACGTCGCGGCGCGCGTCGTCGAGCTCGCAGGCGCCGCGATCGCCCCGCACGTGATCGAGCAGCTGCGCCACGGTCGCACCGGCGCCGGCGACCGCGCGGTGGAATCGCTCGGCCTCTCGCACCTCGTGCCGACCCAGACCGTCCTGCGCGAGCTGTTCGAGTGGGCCGACGTGATCCCGATCCCCACGAGCCGAGAGCAGGTCGCATGAGCGAGCGCAACGGCTGTCGAAAGCCATGAGCGTTCGGGCGGTAGCGGACCGCGACCGACTCGACGTCGATCACATCGGGAACATCGCGCCGGTCACCACGATGCTGCGCCGCCGGTTCGACGGTCGGTATCCGATCGACCCGTTCGGGTTCGATCCGCAGATCGTCGATCTCGTCGCCCCGTTGTTCTCCGCAGCGATCCGCGTCGAGGTCGAAGGCGGCGAGCACGTGCCGCGCAACGGGCCGGCCGTGTTGGTGGCCAACCGTGGTTTCGGCATCCTCGAGCCCGCCGTGCTCGGCATCGCGGTTCGCCGGGTGGCGTCGCGTCGGCTGCGTATCGTCGGTGCGTCGCCAATTCCCGCCATCGGTGGGCTCGTACGCCGCCTCGGTGCGATCAGCGCGAGCGCCCCCGACATGCGTGCGTGCCTGCGCGCCGGCAATCTCGTCGCGGTTCCGCTCGCGCCCACGTGGTTGCGGCGCGGCGCGGGCATCCCGCCCCGCCCGTTGCTCCAAGCCATGACGAGCGCGCCGATCGTGCCGGTGGCGGTGACGCCGGGCGGACCGCTCGGCATGGCCATCGCGCCCTGGCGTGTTCGTTTCGGTCCGCTCGTCACGTTGCCCGATCCGTACGACCCGGACGATCCGCTCGCCGCGGCGCGTTTCGGCGAAGCCGTGCGCGATGCGGTCTCGGATCTCCTCGAGCAGCCGATACGTTGAAGTCGTGAGCGAGCGTCGAGGGGCGGGCGCGTTGGTTCCGCGTAGAAACGAGCGGGGCCCGAGCGGCCCGGCGGCTTGCCGCCGAGAGCGGGAATCGTGAGCGAGCGTCGAGGGCTGGGCGCGTGAGCGAGATCGTGGCGAGCGACGGCGTACGCATCGCGTACGACACGTGGGGCTCCCGCGATGGCACGCCGGTGCTGATGATCCAGGGTCTCGGGATGAATGCCCGGGGGTGGGCGCTCCAGCGCGGCGCGTTCGGCCGCAACCACCGGTGCATCGCGATCGACAATCGGGGCACGGGCCATTCGGACGCGCCGCCCGGTCCCTACGACCTCGTGCGGATGGCGCAGGACGCGGTGGAAGTGCTCGACGCCGAGGGCATCGCGAGCGCTCACGTCGTCGGGGCGTCGATGGGCGGCGTCATCGCGCAGATCCTCGGCGTGATGTACCCGGAGCACGTCCTCTCGCTCGTGCTCGCGTGCACGGCATGCCGACATCACGCGTGGAGGCGCGAGCTGCTCGCCGAGTGGGGCGAGCTGGTTACCGCCAACGGGATGAACGCCCTCACCGACGACGGCATGCGCTGGCTCGTGGGGCCCCGGCTCCAGCGTCGTTTCGGTGTGTTCGTGAACGTGCTGGCGCGGGTGCTCGTGCAGACCAAGCCGGCCGCGTTCGCGGCGCAGGTCGACGCGATCCTGGCGATGTCCGACGACATGCGGGAGGAGCTGCATACCATCACCGCGCCGACGCTCGTGATCACCGGCTCCCAAGACACGCTCACGCCGCTCGGCGACGCCGAGGAGATGGCGGAGTTGATCACCACGTCGCGTCTCTACGTGCTCCGTGGCGCCGCGCACGGCCTGATGGCCGAGACCCCCAACGCCTTCAACGACGCCGTGCTCAGGTTCCTCTCCGAGATCGACTCCGCCGGCGTCCGCCCCGTCGGCCGCGCGCACTCCTGATCACGTTCACCTGCGGAGCCGTTCGCGAAGCTCGTGCTGACGTGCCCTCGATCAGCCGTCGATCGGCGTCGGCGGCGCGAGGTGGTGCTCACGCCACCACGCGATCTTCCCGTCGTGGATCTCGCACACCGAAAGGCCGCGCCACTCGACGACCACGCCGTCTTCGTGGCGCCGGGCGCGAGTGGTCCAGTCGGCGAACACGACGCTGGTGTCGTCTTCGACCGCGAGGTGATGCACGGCGAACGAGACCGGCGCCGCCCACGCGAAGCTCGCGACCACGAGCTTGCGGTACCTCGCCGCGCCTTCGATCACGCCGCTCGGCATCTCGATGCGCATGTCGTCGTGCCAGCACCCGACGTACGCATCCACGTCTTGCGCGAGCCACGCGTCGACCCGCCGGCTGAACACCGCGCGCGCCGCTTCGACGCCGATGCTGTTCATATCGCGTTCGGCGTCGAAATTCGGAGGCAAACGCGATATGAACGAAGCCGCCCGGCCGGCAGCAGCGGCCTCGCGCTCACGACGAGCGCAGGATCAGCCCGTTCACGAGCGTGCGCATGCGAAGGCACACGTCGGCGTCGAGCTCGGTGGCGCCGGCCAACGCTTCGGTCGCCTTCGTCGCGTGCGTGCGCGCCACCGCCATCGCCGCGTCGACGACCTCGGGGCGGCCGACGAGCTCGACGACACGTGCGACCGCGGGCGCGTCGAGCTTGCGGCCGAGGAGGGCCCCGAGCTCGGAGGCGTCCGCCGACTGCAACGCGTAGATGACCGGCAGCGTGTAGACGCCTTCGTGCACGTCGTTGCCGACGGGCTTGCCCAACTCGGCCTCGGTGCGAGTGACGTCGAGCACGTCGTCGACGATCTGGAAGCACATGCCGAGGTGCATGCCGAACTGGGTGAGGGCGTCGAGGGTGTCGGCCGGGACGTTGCTCACCATGCCGCCGACCCGGCAGGCGGTCGCCATCAGCGACGCGGTCTTGCCTTCGATCGCCGAGAGGTACGAGTCGACGGTCCGCTCGGCGTCGAAGAGGTATTGCAGCTCGAGCACCTGGCCCCGGCACAGCTCACCGATGGTCGCGGCGAGCAGCGCGGCGACGTCGGCGCCGAGCGAGGCCGCGAGTGCGGAGGCCTGGGCGAGGAGGTAGTCGCCGGCGAGGATGGCGACGATGTTCGACCAGCGCGCGTTCACGCTCGGGACGCCGCGCCGGGTCTCGGCCTCGTCGATCACGTCGTCGTGGTAGAGGGAGCCGACGTGGACGAGCTCCACGGCCGCCCCGCCGGTGACGGCGTCGTCGGATGCCGGCGCGCCGGCGCCGTGGACCGCGTACGCGGCGCACAGGGAGAGGGCCGGGCGCAGGCGCTTGCCGCCGGCTTTGAGCAGGTGGCCGGCGGCCTCGCCCAGGAACCGGTCGTCGGCGGACACGGCGTCGCGCAGCCGGACCTCGACGCGTTCGAGGTCTCGGGCGAGCGGTGCGAGTCCCACCTCGTCGAGGAGGTGGTTGGTCATGATGGCCTCGCTTCGGCGTCGCTGGGCGCCCTCGGCCGCAGCCCCTCACGGTCGAGCGCAGGCTAGGGGAGGCCCGCCTCGAGCGTCGACTCGTCGTCAGTTGGCCGTGTGAAACGGGTCAACTCGGCGGGCTGGAGTAGCGAAGCGGGCCCGGTGCGGGAATGGGCGGGCCTCTCGGGTTGTCTTACTCTGACCGGCCCGCCTCGAAGTCGCCAAAGAAGCGGCGGTTCCGGCCGATAGAATGAGCACCAAGCCGGCATCTGTCGGCTTCGCCATCAGCGGATACGGGGTACGACCCCATCTGGAGGGTGATACCCATCCGGCGCCGCGGGCGGCGAAGCTTCCGGGCGTCGGGAACCTCACGAGAGGCGGAACATCTTGTTCGAGCGCTTCACTGACCGGGCACGACGGGTCGTGGTCCTCGCGCAGGAGGAAGCGCGGCTCCTCAACCACAA
>CAZLEC010000374.1:0-5084 GCA_964558245.1 uncultured Burkholderiales bacterium
GTGTTGCAGCGCTCCGGTCGCGGCGACGCGGCGCGCCCGCACCTCCGCCGCGCGCTCGAAACCGCGCAGCGGTGCGGATACGCGTGGATCGAGGCAACGTCGGCGGCGATGCTCGACAGACTCGGCGATGGAGGGAACCGTGTCACGGCTCAGTGAGCTCTCGACGATCGACGACGTCTTGGCGTCGTTCGACGACGTAATCGCGCAGTGCGAGAAGGAAGCGACGCCACTCGGCTACTTCCCCGCGCTGTACCGGCAGGTGACGGCCGCGATCAAGGCCGCGATCCCGGCCGGCCGGTTCGCCAACCCCGAGCGCATGGCGCACTTCGACGTAGTCTTCGCGTCGCGCTACTTCGACGCGCTCGACAGCTGGCGCCGGGGCGAGACGCCGACCCGATCGTGGCTGGCGTCGTTCGCGGCGGTCACCAACGACGAGCTGATCATTCTCCAGCACATCCTCCTCGCGGTGAACGCGCACATGCGCCTCGACCTCGGCGTCGCCGCGGCAACCGTCGCGCCGGGCTCCGAGCTGCCGACCCTGTTGGGCGACTTCGAGGAGGTCGACAAGATCCTCGCGTCGCTGGTGGACCTCGACCGGCTGCACGTCGACTCCGTGTCGCCGCGGATCCGCGAGCTCGACTGCCTCGGCCACCTCGACGACGACATCGTCGACATCGTGATCCGCGACGTGCGGGACCGGTCGTGGAAGGTTGCCGAGCACCTCGCGCCGCTCACCGGCGACGCGTTCACGGCCGCGGTCGCCGCGCTCGACGCGGAGGTCGTCGATCTCGCACCCCAGATCGTCGACCCGGTTCTCCCCGTGCGCGTGCTGCTGCGCGACGTCGTGAAGCCGGCGGAGAGCCGCGACGTGTGTGCGGTGATCCACGCCTTGCGCTGAGCTCGGTCAGCGGCGCCGGATCCAGGCGTCGTCCGCGCCGACGATCGGGAACGCCTCACCCGAGATGGCTCGGGCGGCCTGCAGCCCCGAGATCGTCGCGGCCTCGACACAACCGACGTTGAGCACGTTCTGCGTCCAGTCGCCGGCGACGAACAGGTTGTCGTAGCCGGATCCGTCGGCGGGCAGGCGCGCGCTCGACGTGCCGGGCGGCGACAACACGTACCGCTCGCTCGAGTCGACGTTCGCCCGGAAGAACTGCGCCGCGAGCCGGGCCTCGCCCACACCGTCGTGGGGGTCGAACAGCACGTCCCACCGGAGCTGTCCGTCGGGACCGCACACGAGGGGCCAGAGCGGCGACGCGTCGTGCCGGACGAACTCCGACGCGTGCTCGCGCACCCGCGCGGTCGTGTCGGTCACCGTTCCGCACTCGGCATCGGCGAGGACCCCGCACACGTACGCGACGCTCTTCACCCCGGCCGCCGGCGGCCAGGTCTCGGTCGGAAGGACCTGCGACATGTCGCTGTAGGTGTCGAGCGGCTCCACGTAGGAACCCGACAACGCGTACGTGCCGGCCTTCCATCCGAGCGCGCCCACCTCCTCGCGCATCCAGAGCTGAAACGCCTGGGTCGCGACGGTCTTGACCGATGCGATCGCGCCGGCGAGGCGCGGGTTCCGGCTGCCGGCCACCAGCGAGCGACAGATCGGGCCGAGCGCTCCGAGGGGGATGGCGAGCACGACATCGTCGAAGTCACGACCGCGGTGCAACACGATCGCGTCACCGTTCTCGGCGCCGGCGTCGAGAACGGGCGCGGCGTCGAAGTCGGCGCCGCGGTCGCGCAAGGCATCACCGTCGACCAGCTGGTCCCAGCACGGCTCGTTGGGCCAGCACGGGAGCCCGGCCACGTCGACCAGCGGCTGGTAGTCCCCCGCGCTCGGGCGAGCCTGGCGGGTGAGCGAGATCTCGTCGATGTGCTCGCCGTCGGGCGAGGCGTCGAGCCCGGTGACCCAGTGGAAGAACCGGATGTCGACGCCGCGTCGGCGCAGCACCTCGTAGTACGGCGCGAACACCGCGTCGCCCATGCCCGCGCACATCTTGTAGAACAACGCACCCTTGTAGGTGCACAGCATCCGGATGGCCATGTGCACGCCGACCGCGGCCGACAGGAGCGGACGCGACACTCGGCCCTCGTCGAACGCGAAGGTCAAGTCGTACAACGACCGCAACAGGGGTGCACGCGTCTCCGGGGAAGCTCCGATCGTCAGCGCGGTCGCGCCGTGGCGCATCAACCACTCCGACAGCTCGTAGTCGTCGATCGCGGCGAAACCGTCGTCGAGCACACCGTCACGGAGCATGCCGATGAGCCCGGTGACGACCGCGTCGAGCGACGTGAAGAAGAAACGGGCGGGCATGTCGGTCGCGACCCGCGGCTCGGCGAAGTCGACCCACGCGAAGTGGCGCAGATCCTCGAGGAGCCTGCACATCAACCCCTCGTGCTCCGAGGTGTGCTCCGTCGCGACCGCCAGCCGGAGCGCGAGCTCGATCACGTGCTCCCATCCGTGGAGCAGCTCCCGCAGCGGGTGGCCGAGCTCTTCCGCGAGGCGGTGGGCCCACTCGGGAAGATGGCACTTCGGTGCATGCTCGTGCGGCCCGGCCGCCTCGAACTCCCGGCGCGCCCACCGCAAGGCGATCGCGGTGAGCTGCCAAAACGTCGGGAACTCGTGATGACCGCCCGGCTTCAGCGGGTGCTCACGCGAGGTGCGGCTCACCGATTCCCAGCCGGCGCCTTGACGGTCGAAGAGCACGACAGTGGAGCCGGGTTTGAACGCGTCGTCGATCGTCGCCAGCGGCGCGCCCGCGGGGCGGCCGAGCTCCTCGTAGCACTCGCGCATCAGGCGGAACGCGTTGTCGTAGTAACCGAACCAGATGTGGAGGCCGTGCTCTTCGATGCGAGCGCCGAGCGCGAGGTTGCGGCCGCTCGCCCCCTTGCCGCCGAGCCGCCAGCCCCGTTGGTAGAGCGTGATCTCGAACCGATCGCGCAGCTCCTCCGTGCTCGACAGCGCGAAGGCGGTCACCACGCCGCCGACGCCGCCCCCGAGGATCGCGATCCGACGGCGTTGCGGCATCTACAGGCCCCACCGCGGCGACGTGGCGTCGAGGCGCGACTTGAGCTCGCGCGGAATCGTGAACGGTGGTCGGTCGCCGCTGCGGGTGGCGCGCAGGTAATCGCGCAGGATCTGCAAGGTCATGCGGTTGGTCAGGCGGCGGGCCAGCCGTCCGTGCACTTCGAACAGGCCGACGAGGCGCATCAGCCGGCTCAGCGGCTCGAACAGCACATCGGTCCATCCGCTGTGGTCGATGCCGACCATCGCCGCGACCTTGTCGCCGATCAGCCACCTGGTTGCCGACGCGGGCAGGCTCTCGAAGAGGTGCAGGTGCATGCTCTCCGCCAGCGAGCCGACGAGGGCCGAGGTGAGCAGCTCGCCGTCGGGGTTTTGGCGCTGTTGCCGCTGCCGGATGAGGGTCGTGAGCGCGATCGCGTCGTCGAGGCCGATCGGCAGCAGATGCGGGTGGATGCCGAGGAGCTCGCCCACGATGCACCACGCGTGGAGGTACGACTCCGCCTGTGCGCGCGAGTACGGAACACACTCACGGTCGAGCGACTCGAACGCGGCGGTGGTGAACGTCATGAGCGTGCCGAGCATGTCCTCCTGGTTGAGCGGCACCCCGCCCGGCACGTACCACGAGCCGGGCGGCGCGTCGGGATCGTTGGTCCGCGCGACGTCGGGATCGTTCAGGATCAGGTAACGCACGGCCGCGTGCATGAGGCGTACGCGCCGCGCGTCGAGGTAGCCCGCGCCGGCGGGTGGCTCCAACGCGCCCGGCTGCATGACGTCGAACACGAGCTGCGCCGTCTCGTCGATGCGCCGCAACGGGTTCGTTACCAGCCGGGCCGTGAGGGTGAGCACGCGCGCGCCCCGAGCGGCGGCGTAGGCCTCCGGCAGCGACGCGAGGAAGAGTGCGCCGCCGATCTCGAGTCCCCAGAGGCCGAAGAACTCGTTGGCGTCGCGGATCACGCCCGGGTCGGCCCACGCCGGCAACGCGGGATGCTCGTGCAGGTAGTGACTGATGGCCGGGGACCGGTGCTCGGGGGGCAGCTCGAGGTGCTGGGCGACGCTGCGGACGATGTCGCGCGGATGGTCGTCGGGCCGCTCCGCCGCGTGCCGCGCGATCACCTCGTCGCCCACGGGATCGCCCTGTTGACCGAGTTGGTCGAGCAGGGCGTTGTCGAAGACGGTCACGGGCGGCAAGTCAAACAACCATCGCGCGGCGGGTCAATCACGGCGAACGCTTCCGCGAACCATTCGGCGCCGGAGTGGCAAGTATGGAGATATGGCCGGGGTCGAGATCCACGACGGTGAGCGCATCGCGAAGTCGCTCGAACGGCCGGCCGACTTCGGCGTCATCTTCGAGCGGCACTTCGACGCGATCCACCGCTACGTGGCCCGGCGCCTGGGCTCGGGTGCGGCCGACGACATCGCGGCGAGCGTGTTCTCCGAAGCGTTCGCGCAGCGGGCCCGCTTCCTCACCGACGTCGGCGACGCCCGGCCGTGGCTCTACGGGATCGCCACCAACTTGATCCGCCGGCACCGCCGGCGGGAGCGGGCGGCTTGGCGCGCGTACGCCAAGCACGGAGTGGACCCCTTCGGGATCGACATCCATCCCCGCCTCGACGAGGTAGCCGTCGCCCGGGCGCTCGGCCGCGTCGCCAAGGCCGACCGCGACGCCTTGCTCCTCATGGTCTGGGCCGACCTCACCTACGACGACATCGCCACCGCGCTCGACATCCCGGTGGGCACGGTCCGATCCCGAATCCACCGGGCGCGAGCGCGCCTACGCGTCGAACTGGAGAACTTGCGATGACCGACGAGCTCGAGACCCTGCGCTCGATGCGGCGCGCAGTCGAGGCGCCGAGCCCGGCGGCGCGCAACGCGGCGCGGGCGAGGTGGGATGCGGAACCCCTCGACCTCGTCGCGGCGGTGGCTACCGACTCGCCCCGGCGGGTCCGGTCGTTCACGATGCGGGCGCTGATCGCCGGCGTGGTGGCCGTCGCGGTGGTCGCGGGCGCGTTGCTGCTCACCCGAGCGCGCGTGAATTCCGTGAAGCCGTCGCACGTGGTTGCCGTCG
>CAZLEC010000375.1:0-5073 GCA_964558245.1 uncultured Burkholderiales bacterium
CCGCTCGGCCTCCTCCCACCAGAGCGCCTGGAGCTCCGCGAGCTTCTCCGGGTACTGATCGGCAACGTCGTGACACTCGGAGAAGTCGTCGGCGACGTGGTAGAGCTCCCACACGTCGTCGTCGAAGCTGCGCGTCGCGTCGCTGCCGTCGTACGCCATGCGCGCGGGCGGATGGAACACGACCGCCTTCCACCCGTCGTGGTAAAGGGCGCGCGAGCCGAGCATCTCGTAGTACTGGGTGAGGTGGCGGGTCGCGGCGGCGTCGTCGCCGAGGGTGTGCGCGAAGCTCACGCCGTGGAGCGGCGCTTGGGCAACGCCGTCGATCTCGGTCGGCGCTTCGATGCCGACGAGGTCGAGCAGCGTGGGCAGCACGTCGATCGCGTGCACGTACTGATCGCGGAAGCTGCCGAGCGGCGCGACGCCGGCGAGCCGGGCCGGCCACGAGAACACGAGTGGGTCGCACACACCGCCCTCGTGGGTGTCGCGCTTGAATCGCTTGAGCGGAGTGTTACCCGCCCACGCCCATCCCCACGGGTAGTGGTTGTTGGCCCTCGGCGTGCCGAGATCGTCGATGCGGCGCAGGTTCTCTTCCATGCTCTCGGGCACGAAGTTGAAGAAGTACAGCTCGTTGAACGTCCCGCCCGGGCCGCCCTCGGCCGACGCGCCGTTGTCGCTCATGATCAGCACGATCGTGTTGTCGGTGTCGCCGACGCGATCGACGAAGTCGAGAACGCGACCCACTTGCGCGTCGGTGTGGGTGAGGAAGCCGGCGTAGACCTCCATCATCCGCGCGTACAACCGTCGCTCGTCGGCGCCGAGCGAGGCCCACGCCGGGACCCACGACGGTCGCTCCGACAACTCGGTACCCGGCGGGAGCAGACCGGACTCGACCTGGCGCGCGTACACGGCGTCACGCCACGCGTCCCAACCTTGGTCGAAGTGTCCGCGGTACGGCTCGATGAACGACGCGGGAGCCTGGTGCGGCGCGTGACACGCGCCCGGTGCGAAGTACATGAAGAACGGCTTGTCGGGGTCGTACGCGCGGAGATCCTTCAGGTAGTCGATCGCGTGATCGGCAAGATCCTCGGTGAGGTGGTATCCGTCGTCCGGGGTACGCGGCGGGCGAACCTGATGACTGTCGTGCACGAGGTCGGGTTGATACTGGTCGGTCTCGCCGGCGAGGAATCCGTAGAACCGCTCGAAGCCCTTGCGCAGTGGCCAGTGCGTGCGCGGCCCACCGAGACTCATCTCGGTCGCGGGCGCGAGGTGCCACTTGCCGAGCGCGAACGTCGCGTAACCGTTGTCACGCAGGATCTGCGGCAGGAATCCGTTGTCGGGTGGGATCGTGGCGTCGTAGCCGGGAAAGCCCGACGAGAACTCGACGATGCGCGCCATGCCGTTGGCGTGATGGTTCCGCCCGGTGAGCAGGCACGCGCGCGTCGGCGAGCACAACGCCGTTGTGTGGAAGTTGCTGTATCGCAAGCCGGTGCCGGCGAGTCGATCGAACGTCGGTGTCGCGATGTCGGAGCCGTAGCAGCCGAACTGCGCGTATCCCACGTCGTCGAGCAACACCATCACGATGTTGGGCGCGGCCTCCGGGGCCCGCTCCCGCGGCGGCCACCACGCGACCGAGTCGTCTAACGTCCGGCCGATCGTGCCTTCGAACTGCTTGCCCATGCGAGTGATCTCCTCGGCACGCCGGCGCGGTCGCGACTGCGGCCCGGGGCTCATCGTTCAACCGACTGCCGGGTCGGCGCAACCGAGCCGGTCGCGAGCGGGGCGGCGAGAAGGCCGAAGTCGGCGCCCGTGCGAAGTGTCGTAGCCTGGCGGGTGTGAAGAACCTCGCGGCGCGTCTCGTCATCGGTTCGGTCGCGGGCACGCTCGTGCTCGCCGCGTGTGGCAGCTCGGGCTCGGGCACCCCGGCCGCCGCGAAGCAGACGACCCCGGCTGCGAAGGCCGCTCCCCCGACCACCGAGGCGGCGACCCTGCCGGCCACCGTCGCGCCGAACACAACGACGCTCCCGCCGACGACTGCGGTCGCGCCGCCGACCACAGCCACTGCGCCCGTCACGAGCGCGCCCACGGCGCCGCCCACCACGGCGTCGCCCACCAACCAGCTGATGAGCGCGATCAATCTCAGCGGCACACCCGGTGTCACTCCGGCCGAGCAGCTCCGAGCCGAGAGACTCATCGCGCGCACGATCACCGACCTGCAGATGTTCGCGACGCCCGCCGAGGCGTACGCCGCCGGGTACCGGTCGATCGGCGACGCGCTCACCGGCGACGAGCACTACGTCAACTGGTCGTACGTCGACGACGGTCACATCCTCGACCCGACGCGCCCCGAGTCGGTCGTGTACGAGAACCACGGCAACGGGCAGCGCGCGGTCGCGGCGATGTACATGTTGCCGTTCGGCAGCACCTTCGCACAGGTGCCCGACGTCGGCGGATCGCTCACGCAGTGGCACGTGCACCGTGACCTCTGCCTCACGAACAACCCGCAGCAGAAGATCGTCGCGGGCCTCACCTCGGGCGGCGGGCAGTGCCCGGCCGGAACGAGCAAAGCCGGGAACACGCCGATGCTGCACGTGTGGATCACGCCGAACCAGTGCGGACCGTTCGCCGCGCTCGAAGGCGTCGGCGCCGGTCAGGTCCCGAAGGGGCAGACCCGCCAGTGCTCCACCAAGTACGCGTCAGTGCCGTAGCCGCAGGGCGATCGAGGGCCGAAAGGTCGCGACAGCTACGAGAACGTGATCACGCGCCCGACCAGCACTGCAGGATTGCGGAGGCGACGTTCTGGGCGACGTCACTTCGCGTGCTGGCCGCCTCGAAGTTCTGCGGGATCCCCGAGACGTCGACGAGGAGCACCTTGTAATCCTTGCGGGCGACGACGTCGTCGTTCGGCGCGAGGAACGCACCCTGCGCGAGTCCGTTGAGCGTCTGCCGCTTGCCGTACTTCGCGGCGAGGCTGTTGAAGTAGGCCGTCGTCTCGTTGGCGTCGGACAGCTCCTTCACCGACAGCACGATCTTGCCCTTCGGGTACACGTACGCGCACGAGTAAAGGTGATCGACCCAGGTCGGTGTCGTGACGCGGGTCGCCTTGAGCTCGATGGCGTCGGCGATGTCGCTCTGGGCCTCGGCTTCGCAGATCATCTTCGCCGAAACCGACGGGTTGGCCCCGGCGGGCTTGTAGGTGACCCCCGCCGCCTGGGCCCCCTGCCCGGTCGTAGTGGAGGTCGCCTTGGCGCTTCCGCTGCCGCCACAGGCGCCGAGCGCGAGCGCGGCGACAAGACTCACAGGAATAACGAAAAAACGGCGCATACCCCAAACCTACCAACGGGCGTAAGCTCCCGGGCATCACGTCTCGGAGGGGGTCGCGGTGAAGAGGTCGATGGTTCACACCGCCACGGCGGTCGCGGCATTGGCAGCGATCGCGCTGGTGTTCACCGGGTGCTCGAGCTCGTCGAAGACGAGCGCTCCTCCGGCAACCAAGCCACCCGCGGCACCCGCGCCGACCACCACGACAACCGAAGGCGCCGGCCAGTCGGCACAGCTCCAGGTGCTCACCGGCACCGCGACCGGCACGTCGCCGTGCGAGCTCGCGGCACCCACTCCCGCGTCGCCGGGTGAGGTCGGCGGCGGCGGCGGCGGGAGCGCGACGAACGCTTCCAAGGTGAGTGTCCTCGTGTCCGAGCACGGCGCGCGCGGCATGGTGAAGCAGCAAAACCTCACCGAGGCGCAGCAAATGGAGTTGGACCAGCAAATGACCGAGGCCGGGGCCGCGGCCGCCAGGTACCCGACGGTCGCGACCGCGCTCGCGGCGGGCTACCAGGACTCCACGACCTACGTGCCGTGCATCGGCGCGCACTACACGAACGAGGCGTACGCCGCGTCGTTCGACCCGTCGCACCCGTCGGAGCTCCTCTACGACGGCACGCAACCCGACTCGAAGCTCGTCGGTCTGAGCTACCTCGTGTACCACCCGGGCGGCACGCCGCCGCCGGGATTCGCCGGGCCCAACGACCACTGGCACCAGCACAACGCGAACGGCGGCCTGTGCCTGAAGGGCGGCTACGTAGTCGGCGGCGAAGCCGACACACCGGCGCAGTGCGCGGCGGCCGGTGGCCACAAGGCGCTCCTGCTCGACATCTGGATGCTGCACGCCTGGGTCGTCCCCGGTTACGAGTGCACCTGGGGCGTCTTCAGCGGTGAGTGCCCGCAGCTCGGCGGTCGTCTCGGCGGCAACGCCTTCGACCCGCCTGCTCCGGACGCGGCAACGTCGAAGGCCGCGGCGAGCGGCTGACGCGCTCGCGTCGAGAAGCGTTCCTCAGACCTGCTTGCGCCACGCGCGCTCGAAGGGCAGGCGCCACGCGTCCGGCGCGATCAACTGGTGGATCGCGTTCGGTCCCCACGAGCCGGGCGGGTACGGCCGTACGGGCGGCGGGTTGTCGAGCAACGGCTTCGACTTCTCCCACAGGCGCTCGATGCCTTCCGCGCTGGTGAAGAGCGTGTGGTCACCGCACATCGCGTCGTAGATCAGGCGCTCGTAGGCCTCGAGCAGGTCGGTGGTACGGCCGGTCTCGTGCAGCGAGAACTGCAGGCTCTGCTTGTCGAGGCGCATGCCGGGGCCGGGCCGCTTCCCGTAGAACGAGAGCGAGAGTCTCGAGGCGTCGGCGAGGTCGAAGGTGAGGTGGTCGGGTCCGTGCGCACCGACGCCGGAGTTGACGGGGAACATGCTCTTCGGCGGCTCCCGGAACGCGATCGAGATGATGCGTGCGCCCTCGGCCATGCGCTTGCCGGTACGCAGGTAGAACGGCACGCCGGCCCACCGCCAGTTGTCGATCTCGCACCGGAGCGCGATGAACGTCTCCGTCTCCGAGTGGGCCCGTACGCCGGGCTCGTCGAGGTACCCGTCGTACTGACCGCGCACCACTTGTGACGGCTCGATCGGGCTCAGTGAGCGGAACACCTTGTTCTTCTCTTCGCCGATCGATCGCGGCTCGAGTGCGGTGGGCGGCTCCATCGCCATGAACGCGAGCACCTGGAAGAGGTGGTTCACCACCATGTCGCGGT